>CAZCHT010000005.1:0-61556 GCA_964498705.1 uncultured Bdellovibrio sp.
CTATCAATATAGTACGTTTAAAATTTAAATTATTTTTATAAGTATATGATATTGTTTATAAACCTTCATACAAGTATTATTGTTAATTATTATCTAAATATAGGGTTGATTTAGGGGTATAATAGGATATATTTTAAAATAGAATTGTTATTTAATATACCAAAACCCACCTAAATTAGGGGTTAAAATGGATATAAATTATATTTTACCAAAATCATTGAGCTCGAAGAGTGCCTTGTTCATATCGAAAATGTATGACGATAGAAAGTCGATTTTTACTACGAGAGAAGCGTTAAAAATATTAAGCCTAGATGCAAAGCCATTGCAAAAATTTTTGAACCCATTGTTAAAAAAAGGAATTATCAAACGTATAATACCAGGACTTTACACCATAGTTCCATTTGAAATTGGAGGCTCTAAAGAATACATGCCCAATCCATATATTGTAGCTCGTGAAATTGTACGTATGAAACTAAGCGACTCGCCATTCTATATTGCCTTCGGTTCTGCAATGGAAATTCACCAAATGGTAACTCAGCCTCAATTGGCAGTTTACACCGTTGTCCCCAAGCAAATAAAACAGAAAATTAATGTAACTGGCACAGAATTTAAGTTTGTAACCGTAAAAGATGATGCCATTTTTGGATTTAAAAAATCTTGGGTTGATAAATCAGAAATGATTTATGTAAGCGATTTGGAAAAAACTGTAATCGACGGACTTAAAATTCCATTATATTGCGGCGGGATTCTAGAGGTTGCAAAAGGACTCTGGATGAAAAGAAATGATGTCAATCCGCTCCGGCTGCTGGAGTACGCAAAAAAAACTAATAGCGGAGCCGTTTTTAGAAGGCTTGGTTTTGTTTTAGAGTTACTGAAAATAAATTGCCCTGAAGTGATCTCGATACTTCAAGAAGAGTTAACAGCTGAATATCAGTTGTTAGATCCTTCCCTTTTGAAAGAAGGAAAATATAATTCTCGTTGGAAACTAAGACTAAATATTTCTGAGGACGAGCTCCTATCAGCTTTGAGGACATAAATGATTCCACAAAAAAATATTTCTACAATTTCAAATTTAACCTCTAAAGATGGTGGTAAAAAAATTCCAGAAACAGTCATTGAAAGAGACTACTGCCTGTCTTGGTTTTTATTTGGCATATCCAGTTCTAAGATCAAAGATCTTTTGATATTTAAAGGCGGAACGGCCCTGCGCAGGTGCCATTTTGTAGACTATAGGTTTTCAGAAGATCTGGATTTTACGTTGTCTAAGGAAATCTCACTTGATGATATTTTAAAAGAATTCAAAAACATTTACAGCTGGGTACAGGACGAATCTGGAATCATTTTTCAATTTGCAAAAAAAGAAGAATCATCCCACAACACCCATACACTGTATTTATCTTACGTCGGACCGCTGCCTGGATCAGCAAAAGAGGTAAAGGTAGACATTACATTTAAGGAAACCATTGTAACACCAATTGAAGAAATGGGAATTATTAAAACCTACAATGAATACTACGACTTTCTTGCTGATTCAAAAATTATGGTTTATTCATTAGAAGAAATAGCGATCGAAAAAATTTGTGCCTTGTTTGCCCATGATAGAAAACAGCCGCGTGATCTTTTTGATATTTACAATTTGATTGAAGAGAAAAATGTTAAGGTCGCTGATCTTGTGAATTTAGTCGAAATGAAGTTAAATTTTAAAAACATTCGTTTTGAGAGTATCAAAAGCAATTTTGAAAAAAAAGAAGCTGTTTTTGAAAAAATGTGGGCCCCTATTTTGGGACAACAAATGTCTTTCCTGCCTCCATTTCAAGAGGTTTTTCGGAAAGTTAAAAAGTCCTTTAGGCAAGCTGGTCTCTTAGACAAAGATTAGTGTTTGAATTGTGCACCTTAGGTTTAGAGGAAAGCTTTAGTACTGAATCTCAACTGGAATTTCGTTTAAAAGCGCGCTTGAAAGCTCGTCTTCAGAGTATTTCTTTACTTTAAAATCAGATTTAAATTGCGAGGTCTCGGTTTCAAATGTCCATTCATAGTAGCCCTCTAAAATTTTATCAGTAGAAATTTTCAAAACTGTAGATTCATGTAGTTTCATATTTTTTTCTAAAATAATAGTTTGATTAAAATAAACCTTTAACATGCACGAATTTGGACATTTGGCTAAAGTGCCGATTGCAATTTCTTTGGGGTTCTTGACTAAAAAGATCGTGCCTTGGGTCGGAGTCGGTAGATCGTATTCGATTTCTAGCTCAGCGGCTTTTTCTGGTTCGCTAGCCGCACGAGGTTCTTTAGACTCTGCTTCTGGATCGTCGTCTGTTTGGGCCATAGAGGACTTAGTCTGCTCTGAGTTTTCTTTTTTGCCGTGTGCTAAATTCACATTCTGGTCATAAGCAGTTATTTGAATACCTGAAGTCTGATCGTTTTTAATAAAATAAGTGCCTTTTTGTAAGATGGCCTTTTCGATCATGGCCCCTTTTTTAATAAAAATAACCTGTTCGTCCGTTACCTCAGCCTTGATGACTCCCTTACTGAGTCGAATCAGCGGCTTTCCGTCAATTTCACGTAGCCGCAGGTAAGAGTCTGGCTCTACAAAAAGTTTTGCATGTTCATTAAGTTTAATTACAAGCGTAGATTCAGACTCTGTGAATAGGGCATCACCTGCATATACAGTTTGATTTGCTGTCGTTGGAAGCCAAAGTGAATCGGTCATTGTCTTTTTTGACGAATGGCCAGATTTTGAATTTATTCCGGCCATGGCATGCAGCCCATCCGAGAGTTCAGGTATTAATGGAAGGAAAAAAGATTCGTTAGAAAGGGCGTATAAACTCAGAGCCAAAAGAAATCCAAGAAAATATAAAGTCCCCTTTTCTATGAAAAGGTAGAAACCTCGACTTAAGTTAGAAGTCTTAAAAAAACTGACATTAGACGCCATAAGATTTATTATTTACCAATGAGTCTAAGAATCAAGTTTTTAGCATTGTTAGTCGTTATTCCATCCCTTTGCCTTGGGATATTTCTGCATTTTGCGATTACAACGTTTGTTAACGACAAAAAACTCTCCTTACTAGAGAATCAATTTAATTTACTAAATTCGACAAATCTATTTTTCCTAAATTCTCAAAAACCTGAAAACTTGAGCGAAGCCATCTCAAATTTGAGAAAACAAGAAGGCTTTGAGAATCTCGTGGTCTCTACTCCGGCTGGAAAGCTTTGGCCCGAGGAAAAAGAAAGTCTTGAAACTATCTACGGGGCAGAGGTCTATCAAAAGCTGCTCAGTCAGACCAGTAGCGAGGGAAGCTTTGAAGTTAAGGCAAAAGATAGCGGCAGTCTGCTGTTATCTTTTTTGAGAGTAAACACAGATAACATTAACCCACTGATATTCATCATTACAACACCCTCGTCACTTGCCGACAGGGCCTCTTTATTGTTTCTGTTCAAGGCGGTTGCGGCATTTGTTGCGTTGATATCAATAGCAATTCTGATTTCTATCCTTTTTTCAAATAAACTGACTAAGGGAATTAAGGCTCTGTCCCAGGCGATGACTGACTTTGGCGTTGGCAAATTCGACACAGAACTTCCAAGTTCAAATGATGATGACGAAGTCGCTACGATGACCAGGCAGTTTCAAATCATGCGTAAACAGATCAAAAATTTAATTTTTGAAAAGGAAGAAAAGACAAAAATTGAAACAGAAATGAACCTAGCTGGAACTTTGCAAAAGAGCTTTTTCCCTGAACCTGTTTTCAGTTTTGGCGGGGCTGATTTTGCGGGATTTTTTCAGCCAGCAAGTCACGCGGGTGGGGACTGGTGGCACTATTTTCAAAAAGATAACCTATTTGTTTTTCTTATCGGGGATGTCACAGGTCATGGATTAAATTCGGCTATGTTAACTGGTGTCGCCAGGGCCGCCATGAGTTTAATATCATCATCCTTTGTTTCACCTGCGGATACACTAGAAAAACTGAATCAAGTCATCTGCGATACGGCTGGTGGCAAGCTAATGATGACCTGTGTTGTGGCGGCGTTAAACACGGATACTGGTGAAATCAATATGGCTAACGCAAGTCATGAAGTTCCTTTTTCACTTCCGCCCGTGGACAAAGATCTAAATAAAAATGACTTAAGTTTTTTTATTTCAGATCCAGGGCCGAGGCTTGGGGAAATTACGAGCGCAAAGTTTAAAACCTCTAAATTTCAAATCAATGATGGGGAGTCTATGGTTTTCTTCTCCGATGGGCTTTTAGATACTCAAAATCCGGAAGGTAAATCTTTTGGCGAACGCAATCTAGTCAAATTGGTAGGGAAAGATCACAAAGTTACGCTTTCTTCCCAGGATCTTATGGAGAAAATTAGAAGGCATGTGCTGCAATTTAAATCTACGGCCGAGCTAATTGATGATCTTTCATTTTTTGTAGTCAAATGGAATAAAATAAGGAATGCAAATGAAAATATTTAAAAGTACTTTCTCTAAATTCAATTTTAAAAATGTAGTTCTAAGCTCACTTGTTTTTCTTGTGGCCTGTTCAAGTAAACTAAAAATTCAAAGTGAACCCAGCGATATCGAAGTTTTTGTGTCTCAGCAAAACTCTGCGCAAAAAAAGTCGCTTGGGAAAACTCCAATAGAAATAACCTACTCGGACCTTAGCGAGAAAATCAGTGGAACTCAAAATTCAGGCGAATTTGTATATATGAGTTTTGAATCAAAGGACTTCGATATCGAAAAAGTACTTTTGCCATCAAAGCCATTTGGACTGACGTCCACTCAAATTTTTGTTAAATTGACTCCGCTAAAAGATGTCAGCCAGGCCCGTGACATTTTACAAAAACTGCACAACGCTCAAAAATTTGCCCAGGCCGGCCAGTTTGACCGAGCCCTTGTTGATATAGATAAGGTCCTAGAGGTAGATCCCAATTTTATTCGGGCTCTTTCACTAAAGGGCTCGGTTTATTATTTACAAAAAAACTACGACGAGGCTTTAAAGTGGTTTGAAAAAGCGCTAGCGCTTGATGGCTCATTTGAAGAAGCCGTTAAAATGATTGCTAAAATCAAAGAGGAAAAAAAGAAATGAGAATTACTGGTCTCTTTTTTTCATTAGCCATGTTTTCTATTCTTATCCAAGGAGAATATTGTTTTGCTCAGCAAACGAGAACTATTTTTACCACCGGCCTAGGCGATGCGGTCGTAAAGTCTGCCAGCGGATCAAAATCGACTCGAAAAGAATCTCCGGGAGCGTTTGGAGTAAGTATTGATTTTCCTCTAGCTGGACCCTATTTTATTTTTGCCGAACATTTTAGAAGTCTTGGAAGCTCGGGATCAAGTGTCGGGTTTACGGGGGCGGGATTAAAATTCTACCCATGGATGAGCCCAAAAATGACAAAGAACATTTCAGGCAAAGACAGTTCGCAGATTTCAATGCAGGGCTATTTGCCCTATTTTGGATTCGGAGTGGGGTTTGCTCAGGCTTCAATTATTGGCAATGCCACACAAGACGATGTGCTGGCCGCCGGGGGCTATATTTCGCTTAAGGGCGGCGTTGAATACCCTATGAGTAATTCTTGGGGCTTTGTAACCGAGTGGAACTATGGGACCGCTATAGTGGGCTCTGGGTCAATTGAAGCTGTTAATTTGCTTCTTGGCGGCTATCTGACGTTTTAAAACTATCGTTTCGTAGCTCTGACTAGTTTTAGAACGATTCTTCGGTTTTGGCTTTGATTCTCGGGGATAATTTGATTGTTAGCATCTCGGTTTGGTAAAATAGGCAGGGTATCGGCAAATCCTATAGCTCTAAGGTGCGATTTATCAAATCCATTCTCTTCAAACAGACGTAAAACCGCTGACGCCCGATTGCTGGAAAGTTCCCAGTTACTTGGAAATTTTTCGCTTTGAATTGGGTTGTCATCGGTGTGACCTTCAACCACGACATTAAATTTTGAATCTTGTTTTTTAACCACGGGAATTACCTTTTTTAACATATCGATGGCTTCAGGTTTTAAGTCTGCTGATCCCGATTCAAAAAAAACAGATCCTCGAAATGTTATGGTGAGTCCCTTTTCAAGTTCGTCAAAGACAGCTTTGTCGTTAAGACCTTGCAATTTAACCTGATCTTTTAGATCTTCCTTCATTTGCTGAAACGGCTTTTGATATTCGCCGCCAAATAATGTCGTTGTTTCTTTTTTGACCTTTTCAAAGGCTTCAATATCAATTTTTGAAAAACTCATAAGTAAAACAAAAAAACCAAATAACAAGGTCATCATATCAGAATACGACAGTAGCCAAAGACTTTCGCCATCTTCTGAGGGCTGCGTTGTTAGCCGCTGAAGCAGCATTTCTTGCTCGATATAATTTTCCTCATTCAGCGCGGAATCAATATGAGGAAATTTTCTCTCTGATGGCAGATTTTTTTCCGGTGGTTTGATTTTGAATGCGCCCATATTACGAAACCCTTTGCATCATACTAGGAGGCCTTTGGCATGTTCAGCATCACGCGCTCGGATGATAGCAAATAACTTTTTAGATGTTCTTCGACCACCACAGGGTGCTCCCGGCTTCTGAGAAGTTTAATCGCATCAATAACAATATTTCTCATCAAGTGATCTTCTTTGTTAAGCTTTGATAGATATTCACCCATAGGCACAAAGATAAAATTGGCAATTGCAATACCGTACATCGTGGCCACCATGGCAACGGCCATAGCTGGACCAATTTGTTTAAATGAATCCGGTGAACCAAGGCCACCCATAAGAGCAATCATGCCTGACACCGCCCCTAAGAGTCCAAAGGCGGGAGGGAATCTTGCGACCGTTTTAAAAACGTGGGCTTCTTCTTCGTATCTGATGAAATGAACTTCAGCTCGCTTTTTCAAAACCTGATCTATTTTTGCATCTGAGATACCGCCTTCAATTTGCAACTGAATGGCTTCCTTAAGAAAATGAACTCGAATTTTATCCACATTTTCAGATAAATAATTTTCGTTGTTTTGGATTCCCTTTGAAAGGTCAATGACTTCTTCTATAACCTTTAAATGTGGAGAGCTACCTTTACCAAGGATTTTAGCGAAAAATACCTTATAAAGTTTGAATATCTGTTTGACCGGGAAGCTAACTAAAGTTGCAGCTAAGGTTCCGCCAACGACGATGACAAAGGCATGAATGTTTAAATAAATTTTCCAGTTACTGGTCGAAGATAAAATGCCACCGACAAAAACTGATGCTGCTATAATTAAACCAAGTATTGATGATATATTCATATGTTACCTCATGCCGCCTTGGCTTTTGCGGTTGGGGCTTCTTTAAAAATTAGATTTAAATTAATTTGGCCATCATTAACGGCTTTGAATAATTTCAATCGTAACCCTTCAAGTCCTCTGTTAATTTCCTCGGGCGATAATGTTTTATTTAATGAATCTTTTAAAATTGTCTGTGTACGGCTTGGAATCACTGCAAATACAGTTTCTGACGATTCTGGAACAGCTTTTACTAAAGCTAAAATATCGTTTGGCTGTACTCCGGTTAAAAAGTATTTCAATTTATCCTCCGGCCATTCAGAAATAAAAGCCAGACTTGGGTAGTTTTGTTTTATAAAAAATCCTTGATCTGATAAAGTCGGCAGAATTTGTTGTACCAGCTGAATTTCTTCAAATGGTGACAAGCACATTAGCATATTTGGAATCATCGACTGGATTTCAATTAAACCGTCTTCGGCGACGTCTTCTTTTTTTATCAAAAACTTAAGTGACTGGTCGGCCATTTCTAACTCTTGAGGCTTCATTCTGGGGATAGCAAAAGCTTCAATAATCATACTCTTTTTTTCGTCAAAACTGAGTGCTGAGACGACTTCTTCCATTTTTTCTTGCGGCAGATGTAGAATCGTCAGCGATTGTACTTTTTTGTCTTGTTTACTTAAAACCTTTTGAATTTTAGAAGCAGATAGCTGGGCAACGCTCGCAAACGGCAGATTTGTGAGTTTATCGCCAAGAGTTTTAACAGAAAGTAAATCCCAATATGTTTTTTCGACTAAAGCGGTTCTTTCCTGTAGCGATAATGTTGAAAACGATGTGAAAACGGCCGGAAGTTCTTTATCGTTTTTGATTCTTTCCGGCAGGTTCCAGCTTGGCGAATTTAGGGGAACATCAGTTTTGTTGTTTCCGTAAAATGTCAGCACGCAATCAACCAGTGAAGCCACTTTTTTTCGACCATCGAGGCCCTCTTCGAACCATCGGTCGAAAACTTGGTCCGCAATCAAAGGGCTAGATAGAGCGATAAGTGCGACTTTTCTTTGATGCTCTCTGAACGTGTCAAATAGTAAATTTGCGCTGAGCTGGATATCTTGTTTTTCTGCTTTTTTTGCCTCGGTAAGGGCTTTGTTGCCGCCGCCGGAATTTTGAATTTGTAATTGAGAGTTTTTCATTTCCTGTATTCTCAACGACAAATTCATTTGCTCTTTCATATCTCTAGATGGAAGAAATTTTAATAGTAAGATTCCAACAAGAAGAATTAATGAAAATAAACCAAATCCAATCGCATTTTGGTAGTTTCCAAATTTTTCTTCAAAAGTTAAAACCCTTGGTTTTTCTTCAAGCACTGGAGCCGGTGGAATTTCTTCCTTAGGTAGGGGTGCAAGTTCTGCAATTTTGGTTGACCCTATACTGCCAAAGTCACTTTTGACGGTAGAATTGAGCCAAGGCTTGAATGTCTTTTTATACTCTTCGCCGAGTTTTGGGCTGAGTCCAACGACGACTTCGATTTTTTTAATTTCAATTCGCTCTAAAAAGCTTTTGGGGATGTCGATTCTTTTTTCTGGATTTTGACCGTCGTTGCCGCTAGCCAAAGACTCAATAATTCCTAAATTCAAATCTGATAGTTCAGCCGATGAGGATTTATTATTAGTATTAGGGCTGCCACTAGATTGTGGTGACTCGGACTTAGGGTCATGAACTATAAGTTCTGCTTGAATGGCAACATTGAAAAGTTCTTGGGGAATTCGAGTAGATATTCTTTCTTTGTACCGTTTTGCAATCGAGTCTTCAATGCGTGATTTAATTTCAATAAGTTCCGGACGCGAGGAGGTCTCCGCGCTGAAGGCAGAGGAAAACGCAAAGCAAGAAACGCAACTCAATATAATGATGAAGGACTTAAATACTTTCACAGGGTTATATTCGGACAAATAAGCGACACTCTTAACTAGACCTTAGTGAGTTTTAAGAAACAATTTCCAAAGCTTTAACTTTGAAAAATATGACTTCACTTCCAAAAAAGAGATTTCAAATTAGGTCCACCTGTATCATTTTGGTGCACTTAAACGATTTTAACAGAGGCTCTTTTGATTCCGACCAGTAGAACATTTTTAAGTGCGACGAAGCACTCTTTATTGAATGGTTGTCCAAGATTGAATTCAATCATATGTAGGGCCTGGTCCGGCTCGACAGGGGTAGGATTTTGACCGTCTTTAAACGTGAGTTCACAAAATGAGTCTGCAAGTGCAACCACTTTTGAAAACGGATGTAGTCGAACATCCCGAGTACCGCGAGGGTAACCTTGGCCTATGGCATTTTCATGGTGTTCAGCAACAATTGCCATTACTTCTTCGGGGACATTTTCAACAGTTTTCAAAATTTCAATACCTCTAAAGGCGTGACGTTGATAGTGTTCTAAATCTTCGGCGGTGTAGTTTACTCGCGGCTTTTCTAAAAAATCGGCCGGGTATTCCTTAAGTCCAATATCGTGCAGAATTGCGCCAAGTGCCATTTTTTCAAGTATTGATGGGTTATTCCAACCTTTGGATTGAGCTATCAGGGCAGAAACCATGCTCACTGCCATTGAGTGTCTAACAATGTCGGTTGATATGGAATTCATAAGGGTCATCAATATGGAAAGTTTGGGGGTATCATTGATGATTCTCAATACCGAGCTAGCAATAAATTTTGTATTTCCAAAAGATTCGTTGCTGAAGCCGAGCTCATGAATACTGGTAAACACGGAAGCCATCGTGTGCGAAAGGATGTCTACTTTTTGATCCATAGGTGCACTATTGTTTTTCATGATTTCATTTGCGCTTAGGACCTTTAGAGATGAAAATTTTCTTAAGTCCGATTTTTTAATATAGATGGCGTTTTTAATTTTTTCGTAGAAATGCAAATTTTTAAATTGTTCCCGCGTGCCTTCGCGCCCAATTATGACAAAATTATGTTCACTTAGTTTAAAATAGACATCGCCTGGCAAATTTACATTTGGCACAATATATTCCATTGGCACAGAAACCAGGTCGGCAGCAGAAATCCCCATACAGTACTATCGTCTGGGCTGAAAAAAACTTAAACGGTTTTTAGGAGATATCAAAATGATACGGCCCGAATTCCTACGGCTGCTAAAGACGCCAACGTGAACCATCGGAGCCGGTTAAGGTAATTTGACTAAAACATTTCTACCAGATTTTCAATGTCACACAGTCTGTAGTGGATGCTTCCGCCATCTAAGGATACAATATTACCTTCTTCTGACTCCATTGATTCCCATTCTGATTGGGCACAGCTCCAAGAAATTGGGTCCTGTGATTTCATTACCGAAATTGTATCCAGATTCATCCAACCTATTTGAGTAGTCTGCTCGTAGCACTGACGAACCGATTCTTCAAATTCTTCATCAAGATCGACAGCGGTCAATTCAGTTTCAAGAATGGATTCAATAATCCAATCAGTGCCATAGTCACAGGCCACTCCGGGCAAAAGTTGCATTAGATCACCTGTCCCGCAGGTATTGCAACGTCCGGATGGACATTCATGATAGCAAGAATAGCAAAATGGTATTGATCGACTCAAAGCCAGTTTTTCAAGTTTTAATTTAATTTCTGTGTTCATCTTTTATCTCCTGGTTAGTTTGCTTGGCGGCATTTGTTTGAGTCCGCCCTTCACAAAAGGAGGGTGGCGAGGTGCTGCCACGAGTGGAAACTTTAAGACTCTCCTGGTCGACCGCGAATGCGGCATGAGGGCGTGAAAGTTTCAAAGAAACTGGCGCGACCCATGCGAAGACCAGAAAAAGAGAGGCTTAAAGTAGGAGCGTCAAACACAGTAACCAGGAATTGATGATCCTGAAATTGATTTACTTGTGGAGCTAATACTTTGTGTTGGTTTTTTTATTTTGTATTCTAGATTCTATTGGTTGTTGTGGGAAAAACCTTGGAGACCCCCAATTGGAACTACGCGATTCATAAACTACTTTTGCCTGAGCACGCCAAATCCAAGCCTGTAAGACGTCAAGTTTTCCGGCCGCAGAAAAGGCAATGACGATACCAACGATCCAAGTCATAAGTTTTTCGAGGTTCATTGAAGACTCCTTAGTTTATTGGTTATCTTTTGACTTTTTAAGTCGCTGTACGATATTGAAAACATGGGCCTGTCGCCACAGGATGCCGTGGCGGGTTTTAAAACCTTTGCCGCTCAAGAATTTAGCGATCTCCGTTGGTGAGCGTCCAGTTTGCCACTGCTTCTCAATTATTTGAAAAGTGGGATACTCTCGGGGGTCTTTTTGTAGCTGGCCTTCAAGGTAACAAAATCCATAAGGCGGCGGCGCCGAGTTCTTAAAAGTCTGCCGTTGATTTGTAAAAAAACTGACGGACTTACTTATTCTGAGCGTCACTTTTTGGCGAACGAGCTGACTTCGGACCGTCGAGTAGGGCAATCCAAACTTATCAGCAACTTCATTTATCGAAAAGCCTTGCTCATAAAAAGCCCGCAAATCGTGGTTTTCCTGGGAAATTAGGTGTATCGTGATCTCAATGAAATCATGTACTTGACTTAGATTGCAGGTTGTCGGAAATTGGCTACCAAATTAAATCAACCAGCCGCAAGCTGGTTTTTTTATGCCCAGAAATCAATGGTTTGGAATCTTCGCAAATTTTTGAGTTAGAGCAATTTTCGATTTGTCTCCATTTGTATCCAGACTCACACTATTCACGATACCCCATTATCTTTAATAAGCCTTAAGTGCTCTCTTCTGCTTTCAGCTTTTAAAGTTGCCTCTTTAGCTCGGTTCGAGCCAATTTGACCGTAGTATAATGCCATTTGTTGGTTGCTCCAGGCGCCCATTTGTTGAAGCGCCAGCGAGTCTCCGGTTTTCTCAAGATAACTTGTGGCACCTGAATGACGACAGACGTGAGTACCGCGAAAGGGCAGCTTTAATCGCTTAAAAGCTTTATCGTAAGCGTATTGGATTACCCGATAATTTAAAAGCGAATCATCTTTAGAGAAAATAAGATCGCTCTTGCTGCTAATTGCTTTCAACTCAGTTAGAACCTGGACAGCCTCTATTTGAAGAAAACTATTGAAGACTTCTCCCGATTTATTGGTTTTGGTGCCAGGTAGTAATTCGGGAGGCTCTCCATTCAATCGCGGCCATATAACGTGTTCAGAAACAGCATAGTTCCGATGGCTTAAGTTTAGATTCGACCATTTCATTGCAGCGACTTCTGAGACTCTCAAAACCTGGCTTACTTGAACCACCGCCATTGCATAAAATAGAAAACTTTCTTTTTTTAGCTCTTTCAACCAAATTTCAAGTTCTTCTTCATACATAGCTTTGCGAGCCTTAGGCTTTGCGGGCCGAAGCCTAAGCATTTGAATATGTCGTTTCTTAAAGGGGCTATGAAGTTTCGTATCATCATTTCGATCGATGTACCACGCTATCACTGCCTTCAAAAGGCCATACTCTTTTTCCAGAGTCTCACGTTTTTTCGAAAACCGTAGTGACCAGTTTGGGCCCTTGAGTAATTGAATCCACTCATCAATGACTTTCGGATGTATGGTTTCAACCTGCACGCCGAAGAGAGGCTCAAAAATTGGGATCATTCTTTGGTAGAAAATTTTTGTGCTCTTTGAAAGGTGCCCCCAGCCCAGGGTCTGCCAATCATTTAGCAGATCGCAAACTGTGTACCCTTCAACGTCAATCTGCCGAGTTGTGACAAGTCCATTTAGCCAATCCCGAGCATCAAACAGAGATTCAAAAGTCTTGCTTTCTCTGTTTTCGATGCCCCTAAGAGATTTTCTAGCCTCGTACTTATGTCCCCGAGGCGGATCAACATATCTTTGTTTTCGTTTATCCCAAGAAAAAATTCTTCGGATGTTAGTGTTCCCTGCGACATGCACAAATCGTCTAGGTCCTAAATATTTATTTGGATCAAATTTTTCTTTCATGGTCGTTTCCTTTCGTTTAGAAACTCCACGACTTCCGTTATTTTAAATCTTAAAGATTTTCCAATTTTATAGCTTGGCAAACCTTCCTCTTTCACCAATTTCGAGATGTAACTTGGTGAAAGAGAAATTATTTTTGCCAAACAATTTCTATCTACAAACTTTTGATTTTCAAAGAACGTTTGATCAGTTTTTTCTTTAAAACCCTGTTCAAGAATTGAGTGTTCCTTTTTCATTTTGCCCCCAATGAAGATATTTGCTTCGTCGAGGATCAATAAAGTTCATTTGGGCGTAAAACACATTCCGTTTGAAATCAGCTATTCGGACTCCAGCCTACCTTCGAAGAAAAAATTGGTTTTGCTGCTCTTGGGAAGGCTCCGACAGAATAAGCATTCCAGTTTCCATATGCCCTATTAATAGAAAAAGTTAGCGTGTCTATCGACTTACGCTTACCCACGCCTAAGTCTTTTAAAAGTTTCGCCAATAAAAATAAAATTTCTTTCTTTTGAAGATTAGACTTTGAAGAATTTTTGGTCGCCATTCTTTCAGATGAATTAACAGGTACATTTTTAGTTCCCCAACGACACAGATGAAGAAGTTCGCAAACGCTATTTAGGAATGGATCTGGCCCCCTGGTCGATGAAATATTCTTTACGTACAAGGCAATTTCTTGCTGCCTAGAATTTAAGGAAGCAAAAGCTCGCTCAGATTTTCTGCGAAAGATTTTTCGCTGTCTCTCTTTGTTTTCGACTTTGTCAGAAATGTATATCGATAATACCGCCTCAACGAGTTTTACAATTGAACGTCGATCAGCATTTACTTGTCCCTCTAAAATCTTGGTGCAAAAAATTTCCAACTTTTCAAGAGAGTTATCAATCCAAGCTTTTGGATTTTCATAGAGTCCATTCAAACTTGAAATCTTCTTGAGCTGGATTTTAATAAAACTGAACTCTTTTGAATGTTTCCGAATAGCTGATTTCAAATGGTTTCCCCTTTTATTTGTTGAATACGAAGCTATTTGCATCACAAAGGAGAGAAAATGAAACACAAAAACTTCAAATTGCAGCAACTAATTACCGAGCGTCGGATGTCACAAGCCGAAGTCGCTAAGTTAGCGAATATATCGTCTGAGTCAAGGTTATCAAGGCTTATAAACCTATCAATTGAGCCAAAAGAAAAGGAACTAAATAATCTGTCTATTGTGCTCGATGTTAAAGTTGAAGAGCTCGGATTTAGGGGTAGACCAAATGAAGGACGTTAAAGAATTAAACCAAAAATTGGATTTTTGTTTTGATAGATATATCAATAGCTTTTCAATTCGGGGTGCAGAATTAATTGGGTTATGTCCATTTCATAACGACCGCTCTCCATCATTTTCGGGAAACTCGGAAACCGGGCTTTGGAGATGTTTTGCGGGCTGTGGGTCTGGAAATTGGCGTCAGTTTCTTGAAAGAATAGGCGATCAGAATTCATTTGAATTCCAAAGAGCGGTCAAACCTAAGTCTCCTGGGAAATTCATTAGAGAAGCGACCTATTTTTATAAAGATTTGCATGGAAAAAATGTACTTAGGATTGTCAGAAGTAAGAACTGTATGACAGGAAAGAAAACCTTTGCGCAGTTTTCTAGAAATGCCGACGGCTGGTTTCGTGGAGGCTTCTCTGGGGAATTAGTGCCTTATCGCTATGAATTGTGGTTTAAGTCAAAATTCGTATTTTTAGTAGAAGGAGAAAAGGTTGCAAACTATCTAATCGACCTTGGGATTCCTGCTACCACAACTCCAGGCGGGGCAAATAATTGGAAAACATCTTTTGGAAAGTATTTTGCGAATATGACAGTCGTAATTCTTCCAGACAATGATCCACCAGGCTTTACCTATGCGAACTCTGCACTAAATGACATTAGCAAGTATGCCAAAAAAGCAAAAATTATCGAATTACCAGGATTGCAAGAAAAAGAAGATGCATTTGATTGGTTCGAAAAAAGAGGGGGAGGTCGCCCCCTCTTAAAACAAATTTTACAAAAGGAATTGTGTATATGAAGAATAACAAACACCGAAAAAAAAATCAAGACGACGAGGAAAAATATGAAGTTCAATCTCATTCGGAATTTTATTTCCCCTTTTTTGAAGAATGTTTAGGGAAATTAAAAAAAGACATTTTTTCCGACGCTTTGCTTTGTCAGGGACCCAATGATATATGGGCACCCGCAAGAAACAGAATTGAATTTTTAAGTTCGAAAGCAATCGACAAAAAAGAGATTGTCGTCAAACACATCAGTAATCACTTGTCGAGATTGGAGTATGAAGCAGAGGCAGAGTTAATACCAGAGATACCGTTGTGGGATGGTATCGATCGCTTGGAGGTATTCGCAAAGGCTATGGTCGATAAGAATTTTTCAGTGGATGAAGTCAAAGAGTTGATTAGCGATTTTGGAATAAAAATGCTGAAAAGAGTTTTCAATCCCCAAATTCAAAATCGCGTTTTAGTTCTGGTTGGGGCACAAGGGTTAGGAAAAGATACATTCTTGAATGCCCTCTTTGGCCATTTAGGACAATGGCATTCTAATGTTGTGGTTTCAAAGAATGAAAGAGATCTTTGTGATGCTGTTTCGTCATTAGCATTAGCTAAGATTACCGAGATAGATCGCGCTTCTAAACAAGAAATGGCCGCACTTAAAGCGCTTATAACGGAAGACTCCGTTTTCTACAGGAAGCCTTATGAAAGAATGGCTGCGCTCAGGCCTCTTCGATGTTCTTTCATTGCCACTTGCAATTTCGAGGATTTCTTAACGGATCCTTCCGGCAATAGAAGGTTTATAGTTTTAAATATTTCAAATCTTTCATGGAGCTACCCAAGGGAAGAAAGTTCTCAAGTGATAGCACAATTTAAGTATCTGTCTGAACTTGGCTATTCAGTTGTTTCAAGTTCTACAGAATCAAAACTGAGGGCTCTTATCGATGAAATGACTCCTGAAGACCCTAGTGACCTTGTTATACAGGAAATGGAGAAGAGGCTGGCGGATATTTGCAGTGAGAAAGGCAGTCACTACCTGACAAACAATGAAATTATGCCTATCGCATTTTCAGTAGCAGGTTTGTTTGGTATCTCATCTAGAAAGCTCCTGAGTTTACTTAAAACGAGGCGCTATTCAAAGAGATTCGAGTCGGGAGTGAGATACTTTCCAACGCCACAGAACTTATAAAGGTCAAAAATGATCCTTCAGATAGAACATTCCTGCATGAATGCATCACCTGAAGGATCATTTTCAACAAGCTATCCGTTAAATTTGGAAAATTAATTAAAAGGTGGGTCTGTGAAAAGTAAACTTACTGAAAAACAGAAGAGATTTGTTGAAGAGTATTTAATCGACCTTAATGCATCAGGTGCTGCCCGAAGGTCTGGTTACTCCGAAGCCAATTCTGATAAGATTGGCAGTGAGCTACTAGGGAAAACTAGAGTTCAGCAAGCAATAAGATTAAGAATGGAAGCTCGGGCGCGAAAACTTGAGGTGACCGCAGAGCTTGTAATCCAAGAGTTAGCAGCAATTGGATTTTCAAATGTCCAAGAGTTTTTTGAATTGAAAAATGATCGGATAGTAGTTCGGAAGGATATCTTCTCGAATTTGCAAAAAGCCCGAGTAATCCGTGGGGTTTCAATCGGGACGAATGGTGTTTCCCTTCTCTTTCATGACAGACTGAAAGCTCTTGATCTTCTTCTTCGGCATTTGCAGGCTCCGCAAAATAAAGCTGATGAAACGAGCGAATCGATGACGGATTCAATTGCCAGAGTTTTTGAAAACTATAAAATGCGAAAGGAAAAGGAAGCAGCAGCTAAAATTGCCAAAGAGGCAGAAAATGAAGATAATTTATAAGTCTTTCAGTAGGTCTGATGGCCTAACTTTAAAAAGCCTTCCCAGCTTAATTATGGTTTCCAGGGTTACATTTTTCTGGCCTGATTCGATTTGTTGAAGATGCCTCCATGAAACCCATCCATGTTCTTCAGTTTCCTCAAGAGTCCAGTTTCGGTCTTGGCGAAGACGCCGAATATTTAAACCAAATTCTTTTTGTAGTTTTTTTCTCGTTATAGACACGCCTCAAGTATCTAATTTCTCTACCGATAAGGAGTACATGCGATCGCTGGAAAAATCATTTTTAGAGAGGCACGTATGGAAAAATTGATACCATTTGTAATAACATGTTTAATTTTTATTACTGCATGTGGGTTAACCCCCACAAATAGAGTTGACCTGAGAGATGAGAAAAAGACAGCCAATACTTCGACTACTGGAAAAACCGCCACACCTGATAAAAATGATCGAGTTGTATTGCTCGAAAGAAGAAAAACAGAGGTCCTCAATGCGACTACAGAACTTAGTAAGCAAAAAATGATATTAGGCTGTGGAGAAGGCGGAGTTTGGGGTTACTTCATCCAAGATCCAAAGAACCTCGTGGATGGTTGGGATATTTCTAAGATCAAAGGAAACTTTAAGACTTTTATAGAATGTGAGACGGCGAGGCAGAAAATCAAGAATTCATTTTTTACCGAGAAATGTGATGCCAAAAAACTTCCTCAAGCCAAGACTTACAAGGTTGTTAGGGCTACGTTTGAAGATAACAGCGGTAATAGTCATGCGCTTTATTTTTCAAGTGTCGATGTTTGCAAAAAGGCTTTGGTAGAGGGCATACATTGGTATCACGTCAAAGGTTACCAGCATAGTGCAGAAGAGACGATTGATTACATTGAGCCCGCTGGCCGGGGATACGGGTCTTTTAACTCCGATTGTGAGGTGGAGACGAAGGATGCTTGCAACGAGAGTGGTGAGAAAATCGAATTACAATTGTAAATATTGTTCAAAAATGGATTTTGCAGAATATAGCGAATGTAACTGGGGACAACTTTGATTTCAGAGACAAATGGATAAATTTAAACTGAAAAATTAGATAGATATGAAGTCACGGTAAGGATGTGAAGACCTTTTGATAAGGTATTCTTCAGAAATTTGTTGAAGTATTTATTGTCAGTCTAGTGTCTATAAAATTGAGAGTGTTTGGACAAATCGGCATTCATAAAAATCTCTTGTTAAGCGCAAATGACTCAGCGTGATCCCGATAAAGATATGGAAATGTTCGGTTTTTATAAAAGGTTTTACTACCTGTCTAACTATTTGATTTCAGTAAGTTTTCTATGCTATAAATATAGCACCGAGGTATATTTTGAACGCTGAAATTTTAAAACGATTGTTTCGTGCAGTTTCCGAAGGCTCCGATGAGAGTTTAAAGAAAGTCTGCGGCGTTATTATTGAGGATGTTAAAAAAAAACATCATCAAAACCTTGCTGATCAGCTACAGCAAATTTTGGAAGATTCAGTAAAAAAAGAAGGTTCGAAATTAATTAAATTTCGGATGAATATGCCAGAAGTTATCAATGGTTCCCTTCCTCTCGCTCGGAAAGGTCATGAAAACCTAATTTCGATTTTTCCGCGACATGAACTTGAGCACTATATGGTGCTTCCTAAAGTTACTGAAGAAAAATTTATTCGAATCGAACAAGAATTTGCCGCTAGAGAGAGGCTTTCCAATTATGGACTTAAGCCACGAAGAAAAATATTATTATATGGGCCTCCAGGGTGCGGGAAAACTTTAGCGGCCAAGCGTCTTGCTTGGAATACGGGGCTAAAACTAGTTAAAATAAGATTTGATGTAATGATTTCGTCTCTTTTCGGAGAATCAGCAAGTAATCTTCGAGCGATTTTCGACTATTGTGTGGCTAATCCGTGTGTTTTATTGTTAGACGAGTGTGATTTCATAGCAAGATCTAGAAGTGGCAGCAAAGATATCGGAGAAGTTCAAAGAATAGTAAATACACTTCTACAGCTTTTAGAGGATTATAATTTTCCAGGGTTAGTTGTTGCGACAACTAATTTATATGATCAGTTGGATCATGCATTATTTAGAAGGTTTGATGATGCATTTGAGATTCCTCTTCCTGGAGTGGATGAAATATCTAAGTTGTTAAAAATTTCATTTGGCAATATCAAGCTAGATACAGATGTGGATTTGTCAAAAATTTCAACTAAACTAAATGGGTTTTCTTCTGCCGACGTCGTTCAGGTTGCGCAGAATGCTGCAAAAAGTGTTGTTCTTATTGGGGGAACGAAAGTTACAAACAAAGTAATAACCAGCGCAATACAAGAGTTCGCTGGTCCAAACAGGTAACGTTTTTATACTATGCCGCCAAATCAATTTGCCCATTTAGAATTGCCGCTGCTCCAAGAGGGGCGAGCTAATTTGCGTGGTGGCGGAAGTGAAAGCCAAGAAACAAAAGATAATAAAAAGCATCGACGAGTAGAGCATTCAGAATTTTTGCGAGCAAAAGCAACCCATCTGAATCAATACTGGCAACGCGTAAGAGCAGAACGATCGAGTATCGGGGCTCCAGAACTTCCTCTAGATATTCCAATTCTTTTGAAAGTTGATCCAGGACTTGACGTAGAAGCCTTAACAAAATTTTTCGATTTCGAAATCGTATCGGAGCAAGAAGATGGCTTCGTGTTAGTCGCGAGCCCAGACTTAAATTTCACAAAGTTTTTGGAAACTGTGGAAAAATTCGAAAATAGCAGAGCTGGGGGCGCAAGTGCGGCATCTATTCATGATTTAGGTGATTCAGAAGATCAAACTTCGCGTTTGCAGAGACTGCTATCAGATGACCTTTTTAGTTCTTGGAATGATCTCTCTGAAACTTCCTCATATATAATCGATATCGGCATAGAATGTGTCGGTAAAACGAAGATTCCTGTCTATCCTGCAAAACGCAGAGGTGAACGGGCGAACAACTTTAGTCGGCGACTTGAAAAGTTTAAAGAAGATGCGGATAGAGCGTTCCAGGAATGGGATGACGTCAAATCAAGACGTGAAGTAACGTTAGAGAGTTTTATTGAGAGCTACGCTGGTGAAATTTTAAAATTAGTAGACGATGCCGATGCGACGTACTCGCTGCCTGACAGTTTTACAGCACGTATTAGAATTAACGGAAAAGGTTTGCGTGATCTGGTTTTGAATTTTCCGTTTTTATTTGAAGTGAGTAGCCCTGAAGAAATTGACATAGGTACCTCAACGATAAGTTCAGACGACGGCCAAATTACGATTACCTTGACGGCCCCAGATGAGAACGCTCCAAGGGTATGCGTAATTGATAGTGGAATTCAAGAGGGGCATCCATTATTAAGTCACTCAGTCATCACGGCAGACTCAAAATCATATTTACCAGGCGCCACTACGACCGATGTCGCCGATTACGTAGCTCCGAACGGACATGGGACCAGAGTGGCTGGTGCTATTCTATTTCCAAGAGGAGTACCTAGAGAAGGCACTCATAAGCATCTATGCTGGATCCAAAATGCAAGAGTTTTAGACCACCTGTGTAGACTGTCGTCTAATATTTTCCCCCCGAAACTTATAGAATCAATCGTAAAAAAATTCTTCATAGATCCAGTAAAAAAAACTCGAATTTTTAATCACTCAATTACTTCGAGACGCCCTTGTCCTACTAAACATATGAGCGCCTGGGCGGCAACTATGGACGATCTTTCTTTTGAACATGATATTTTATTCGTACAGGCAGCTGGAAATATACCGACCGATAGAAATGATGTAATTCAGAAGGGAATTCTTCAACACCTTCAATCGAATACTCCATACCCGAATTTTCTTTTTACGAAGTCTTCCCGTGTTGCAAACCCTGCACAAAGCATGCATTCGATTACTGTCGGTTCTGTGTCTGCGAATACTTTCAATGATGGGAATAGAAAATCTTTTTCACAGTTTGAAGGAGATCCATCTTCCTTTACAAGGACTGGTTTGGGAATATGGGAAACTATAAAGCCTGATGTTGTAGAATATGGTGGCGACTTTGCGACTGATTCTGCAACTTCTCCAACATTTACTACACCAGGGGAGCTGTGTCCTGAGTTAATTAGGGCAAATAACGCCGTCGGCCCGAGTATTTCGAGCAATGACGTTGGGACATCGTTCGCTGCTCCAAAGGTAGCGAGTATAGCAGCTAGCTTAAATGTTGAACTGCCAGATGAGCCGAGTTTGTTATATCGAGCATTAATCGCCCAGTCAGCGCGATGGCCTAGTAATCAAGGTTCAGTAAGTAATGATTTAGATAAACTTCGGTGTTTTGGTTATGGAATTCCAAGCTTGGAGCGTGCTACTAGAAATAGTGATCATAGGATTACATTATACTCAAAGGGTCCAAAAAAAATTCGTGCTCGAGAAGTTCAAATTTTTCGTATCCCCATACCAATTGAAATTCGAACTCAGGCAAATGATCAAGATATTCTTATAGAAGTATGTCTTTCATACTCTGCAAAACCGCGAAGGACTAGAAGATCGACTAGGAGTTACTTGGGAGTATGGTTAGATTGGGAATCTAGTAAGCTGAATGAATCACTTTCATCCTTTAAAAGAAGAGTGGTCAAAAATTCTTTAGAGACGGAAGCAGATGGAGACTCCATTCCATGGATGCTTGGAAAGTGGGCCAATAAAAACACCATTAGAGGGGCGCGAAGGAATACATCTTCTTTGCAAAAAGATTGGGTCATCATTAAGGCATATCAATTACCTGAGGATTTTTGTATAGGGGTAATGGGCCATCCGGGATGGGATATTAGACCGGACGCTTTTGCAAACTACTCTGTAGTAGTAAGTTTCGAAGCAATAAATCGAGATTTAGAAATATATAATCCAATTAAAGTGCAGGTCGCTGGACTTGAAGTAGAAGGATTAGAGGTAGTAACGTAGTATGGATAAAAATAGAAAAATTGGTCTTAGAATTCATGATATTGCCGAAGGATTAAAAGAAATTCAAACTTCAGGGCCAGCTACACAGTTTAAAAATACGCTTCTTTTAGGAAAAGCCGCATCGTTGGCGCTGCATCTCAAAGGTCACGATATAATTGAAAACATGGAAGCTTTTGAATATGCGGCAGGGGAATTAGGCATTGGATTAGAACTTGAACATGTCTTGAGAGAATTGGAAGAGATCGAATTTATACGTCGAGCTAATAATAAAATTGAAATTACTGTACCTACATTTGTAGATGCTTATGCAGTACTAGGTGAGAGATGGCTTGAGCTCAAACCAAAGGAAACTGAGCTAAAAACGGTACATATTCTGAATCGGATTGAAAACAATCCTTTAAAAACTTCAAAAGTGATTTCCGATTTCTCAATGGATGCAACTGAGAAGAGAGTAATATACGAAATTGGCAACTCAGGAACTTATTTAGACCAGTTTCATACGGCTGATGGTGAAGCGATTACGTTCTCACCGGCGCTTACCGAGTTGAACCCGCAAAAACTATATAATTTTTCGGAAAAGCATGCCGATAGTGATCTAAGTAAAATGCTTACTGAAGTTCGGAGTTTTCAAGGAATTCCCATCGAAAAAATTCAGAATAACGTCGTCAGAGAGGCTTGCTATAGTGGTATATTGCTACAAACAAGTGTTGGTGTAGGTACTAGTAAGCATCATTATATTTTTGCTCCGATGGATAAAGTTTCGCCAGAGAATAAGGTTATTCTTGATAAGGCACGAGCCATATTGTCTTGTGTGAGGCATGGAGAATACCATGTTAGTGAGAGCACTAAAATTCGAAGTGCTAACCTTATCTTAAATGCGATGAAAACCAGGAAAATGCTTGGTGGACATCCAGCACATAAATCACAGTATGGTCTCATAATTACAAAAGGAATCGCTAGGTTAAGTAGCTCAACAGCTTCTTCACCCTCTCTAATTATTATTGATACTACAGAAAATATGTTGGCTATAGATTTGGCTACGGAAATGCTTGGTCGAAGTTCTGGAAGAACTTTGGCTACCAATCAAGATGTTCAGCAGGTATTATTTCAACCTGACAATTATGCAAGTCCCTCGACAACGAGAGTTCGATATAAAAAAGAAATAAAAAAGTCTATTCAGACTCAAGAAGAAATTATAAAGAAGGTCTCAATGCTTAACCAAAGAATATACAATGCCTTCGATTGATAAAGATCTTAAGGAAAAAATTAGTTTTCAAAAAATTCTCTGGCAAAAGGGATATTTGTCGCTTTTAGATGTCCCGGTTATTACGATTAGAGAAGATTTGGGAGATTTAAAAAAAGATGAAATTACTGATGCCGATGTTTTAGGCATTCGTTTCGACGAAACCCTTTCTAGACAAATCGATGTGGCCGATTGCAAAAGCGGCACTGAATCACACAGTCGGTTACTTTGGTTAAAAGGCCTGCAATCATATTTGCGCGCATCTGACGGTCACTATGTAAGCAGAAATATAACTAAGAGATTCCCTGAACTCTCGAAGAGATTGAATCTTCACTTATGGAAAATCGATGAAATTGAGGGAATTCTCAAAGATCATGGGTGGCGTGAATTTAATTATCTTTTTAAAGAATCTTCGTATTCAGAGTATAAAGAATTTCAGCACAAGGTATTGGGGAAAAAGAAAATCATTTTTTCAAATTTTTTAAAATATGACTATTGGAGACTCCTACCTAATAGGAGATTGCAAAGTTTGTTGTTCAATTTTTCTCAGGTTCAAAAGGAACTTGGTACAAGTGTGGAAGATAATATTCTTGTTCATAGAACTTTGCTAAAAGCAGCACTCTCTATCCTTGATTTAGGGAGTTTTATTATGGCCCAAGATAGAAAGAATATTCATAGTCTTACTGAAAGCTATATTTTCGGTTCCTCGGATGAAGTGAATTTAAAAAAACAGTCAATAAAGGCTCGCGGGGGCACAGAGTCAGATTTTTATCCTGAATATTATCAAGCGTTATTAGATATTTTGGTCACCGTAACAAGAAGATCTGATTGCTCCAAAGATATATGCAGATTTTTACAAGAGTATATTTTCGAAACTAATCTCCTGCGAAAGCCATTGAGTTTAGAGCAATTTTCAAACTCTTATAAAGATAAGAGAATAACGGCTAAAATAGCAAAAGATGTTGCGATATTTTTCTCAAACTCAACAGGATTTGATAGTAAGCGATTTGAAAATTTAATTTCTCTTTAAATTGAAAAGATATGGCGAACTGTCTCCAGGTTCATTGGAAATAGATAGAAAGTGGTAGAAATGAGTGGAAGTCGTGGGTCTCTATGTTATTGAATTTACTTGTATTATCTAATGATTCCGTATGGTTGAAACCGTCAAGGCATATCCTGTACTCCCTACCAATCTCTCACCCAAGGTGAGGGAAAATTAAATAAACCCGCCGCAAGCGGGTTTTGTCCGTTTTGGGGGTCCTTCTTGGTGGCATAGCCAAGCGACCGAGGTTTTCTTTCCGACGTTTTCTACACGTAAATATCTTTCTAGTTTTTCGATCCCAATTAGTTTGTAAAGTGATGTATTTGATTTAGTCGCCCGAGTTTCTAACCTATTCCAATACGGTGCTTGTTCACCGTGCAGAATGGAAGATTAAACTACACGTTTTAAGGCACTGTTGTTAAACTGCCTTCACTCATACAATGCAGGGCGCTTTAAATGGATTCTATTGGTAAGCGAATAAAAAATCTCCGAAAATCAGGACGACTAACTCAAAATAGACTGGCTGAAAAGGCTGGATTTGACTATCGGCATTATCAAGATATTGAGGCCGGAAAAGTAAATGTGGGTGTTGGTAGTCTTCAAAAAATCGCAAAAGGTCTATCCGTTCCGTTGTGCTATTGGCTAAATTTTTCGAAAAATGAATTTCTAGAAAAAGCGGATATTCAATGTCCAATTGAACTATTGAGTAAATTGAATATTGCCATCGCTATTGCAGACATTAATGGCTTAGTTCATTATAGAAATGCGGCCCACGAGCGATTTTTTCAGTCTAACGCAGAATCGCCCGATGCCCCTAGTTGCCTTTGGCATTTTGAAGAAACCCCCGAGGATTTCGAATATTTGAAAAAGATAATTAAATCCCTAGCCGAGAAGAATACTGAACCGATAACTTACATAAAAAACAGAAGTGTTTAGATAACAAAACTCGACGCTTCCTTTTTGGAATAGATTATTTGTATAATTCTCAAAAAAATCTTGTCGGTATTTGCGTTTACAACTTTCTAATTGCTGGTCAAAATGAAGAAAGGCCTACAAGTAGCAATCGGATTTAAATCCGTTTTCGTATTGATTCTTAAGGTCTTTATGAAGCTTTTAATCCAGTCTTTGCCGGCAGCTGCAAGGAAATTTCAAATCGCGTGTTTTTAGAATCCGCACAATATTTCAGTGTTCCACCCATTGAAACAATTATCCCTTTGGAGATACTTAGTCCCTTACAGGTACCCTTACCGATTTCTTTAGTTGTGAAAAAAGGCTGCATCATTTTTTTCTGAACCGATAAGGGAATTCCTAAACCAGAATCAGTGACAGCTATTTTGAGGGTTCGCTCCTCGACGCAGCATTCAACTTTGATCCATTTCTTTTGTTGATTTTGTATAGCATCGGCAGCGTTATTGATTAGATTAATCAACACTTGCGATAGTTCGACCTCATCACCAAACACTTCAATGTCTGTATTGCTTAAGACGAACTCAATAGCTATTTCTCTAGCCTGAATCGAAGGTCCACAGATGACTTCGAGTTCCTTAAAAAGGTTAGCTGCGTAAAAATATTTTTGAGTATGTTGATGTGCTCTTCCAGAAAACTTACGTAAACCTCTTACAATAGAGGTAATTCGAAATACCATTCGATTGATTTTTTTTACGGCCGTAAGTGCCCGCGCCGGGCTGGGGAGGTTTCCTAATTGCTCTTCAAGAAGGTGGGCATTGCCCTCAATAACGGCCAGTGGATTACAAATCTCGTGAGCCAACCCTGCCGCAACTTCTGCAAGGGTCGAAAAGCGAGAACTACTTTCAGTCGATTCAAATTCAAGCCCCATCGCTTTTTCAGCTCTCACTTGTTCAGAAACATCATAGCGAATTGAAACAAATCCTTCAGGCACACCAGTCTTGGAAAAAAGGGGTGATATTGTCGTTTCGACCCAGTAGAGATTTCCGTTCTTAGCAATGTTACAGATGCGTCCCCGCCAAACTTTTCCAGACTTAAGCCGTTCCCACATGTTTGAAAAAAAATCTTTGCCATGTTGTCCGCTGTTCAACAAACTATGGTCTTTCCCAATAAGTTCCTGTTGTGAATATCCAGAGATTTCCTGAAACGCCCGACTAGCGTAGGTTATTTTTCCAGAAATATTAGTAATTGAAATGATAACATGATCTTCCAGGGCCTCACGCAAAGACAAGTTCTTAAACATTGCTAGCCGCCTTCAACAGCTGGTTGTATGAAAATTTATCTTTTATTAAAATTTCGACATCGAATGCTAGCACAAAAAATGGATTTATCACCTTGCTCTCCTGGCCAGATTTTAATTCGTTGAGTAGTATTTGTCGGAAGCTTAGGCGTTTTCAATACGGGGTGAATGCCACGTACCAATACGAAATGGACTTTAAAAATTCTTTAATAAACCAAGTTACTTGCCCTAAAGGCGTGATACTGGGATTATCCAAAAGATAATTCCACATTGCAACTGACCTTAAAACTCGACTGGACAACCAGCCGCAACCGGGTTTTTTATACCTAAAATTCAATGGATCTGCATTCAGGCCGAATATAAAAATTTATAATACAGAGCAAATCAGTGAATTTAAACTTTCCCCAGAAGGTCCTTGTCCTACCAAAAAAATCTTAAACATATCAGGTATGATTAAATTATTTGGCATAAATAATTTAATTGATTCAAATCCAAGAAGAAATTTGTCAAAAACGATCGCTGAATTATCTTCAAGGCGCATTTCTGTATAATGTTCTCTCAGAGGATTTTCATAGGGAATAGCAACTAGCTTTTTTCCTTCAAACGCCGTTTTTCCATTCAATGAAAAAAAGATATTTTTTACAGTAGTTTTCGTCGTAATAACGCCTCTTAAAGAAGTTTTTATTTTTTGATTTTTAAAATAGTTACCACTGCAGTAGAAATTACGCGAAGTTTTATCGAATTGAGCTGAATAAGAATAAAAACTAATTAAAATTAAAGATAAGACTAGTGCTGCCTGCTTCATAATGAAAACTCCATTTGGTGACTGCCATCGTAAAATAATTTTCAATCCGCGGACTTCATATTGGGTTATGCTATTGAAGTCAATTTAATAGGGATTGAAATCTAGCTCAATTGCCATAACCGAGAACTCAAATTAAAAGGCTCACTACATCAAATCAATAATAGACCGATTAAAATTGGACTGTTGACCGCCAAATTGTTGCAGGCTTAAGATCCAAAGTTAAACAAACAGGAGGTTATCTTATGAGCAAGTTTTTGTACCTAATATTATTTAGCATTAGCAATGTTGTTTTGGCGGATTCAATTGTAAAGATAGAATCAAATGTTGTCGAAAATTTAGTTTTTTTTGAACTGGTCAATTCCACCCATAAGTATGGTGTTAATGTAGATGCCAAAGGCGGAAGATATGTCTTTGAGCACTGTGGAACTGAAAATTTAATTGAAGGAAAGCATTACACTTTAAGTGGAAAGAAAGTAGATGTGATTAACTTAGCTGGCGTCATGTCTTCTCCTGCGACGTACTATAGTATTCTGCCGGGCCCCGAGTGTAAATAATCCACTTGATATATTTCCAATCGTCGAATCGCGGTCGCAACCGTAGTTCGACGACCTTGGCACAGCCTCTACCAATCTCTCACCCAAGGTGAGTCAAGATTAAATCAACCAAACGCAAGTTGGTTTTTTTTAAAAGCACTACCCATATAAGACAGCAATAAACTTTTGGTTAACTCAAAACGTAACGTTTCAGGTACGACTCCAGAAAATATATGTGAAATTGGAATGGACGAAAACACGGGCTTGATGCCTGTCATGGCTTCGACTGACATTCCCGCATCTTGGCAGTATTTGGCCAATTCCGCCGGCTTAATAAAAAGACGAATGATATGCATGTGTTTGGGTGTATTCTTCACTAACCATTCTACCAGCTTGATGACGACAAAATACGCGATGGGGTTTCGGTTGAACGTATGAAAAATAAATATTCCACCCGGCTTCAAGACTCGTGAAAATTCTTTTATGATATCACCAGGATTTTCAACGTGCTCTAAAAAATCCATAGCTGTGAGAACATCAAACGTATTCTCTGGGAATGGTAAATGGTAGGCATCGGCGGTCTTGTATTTTACAGTTTTCGTTTGGTCAAATTTCATTGCTACGCGCAGGCTATCTTCTGACAGGTCGACACCGGTGATGTCTAGATTCAGTTTTGCAAGCTCGTTACTTAAAAACCCAGCTCCGCAGCCAACATCTAATATTTTTGTTGTTGGTTTCAATAGATCATGACTGCGTAGTTTATTTATTATCCATGGCAATTTTGTTTTTGATTCCGCTCTGAGCAGAGCAACGGGATCATCAAACGCTGTATACCAACGATCGCCATACAAATTATAAATGTCGTTATTTACTTTTTCCAATGAAGCTCCAGTAGATGATTTGATACAAAAGAAATGCGGCGATAACAAAGGGTTGAACAAGCAAAAATGTGGGACTCAGGCCCCAGGCCCAAATGAATCCGGCCGACATAAATGTAATAGGGTGAAGTATGAATAGAACCGAGTGCAGCCAATTTTCTTTGGCTTCGCATTTTTCGGTATGGATAAATTCATCCTTTGTAATAAACAAACAAGAAAAGGCGCATAGTCCAATGTAGATATTTATATTGGTTATAGATACCGGATAGAAAACTAGGAACAGATAGCAGGCTAAAACAGTGAGAGTATCGAATGGATGGCCTATCCGCTCCCAAAGAGGCAGGCCACGTTGGCGATGAAAATAGAACTCATCAAAAATCATCGCGACGCCTTGAAATAAAAACGGAATAAAATAAAACAACATCAGCAAATCTCAAACACAGCACCAAATAAGGTGAGTCCGGGGCCAAAAGCATAACTGACTACCTTAGTGCCTAAGGGATAATTGCCAGAAAGAATTTCTTGCCATACATGGGGTAAGGTTGCTGACGACATGTTTCCTCGTTGAAGTAAAACCGTGCGACTTTCCGCGATTTGATTGGCAGATAGGCCCAAAGTTTCTTGAACGGCGTCAATGATCTTGGGGCCACCTGGGTGGATGGCGAAAACCGATTTCATCGCTTGCTCTATAGTTAATCCTGCTTTTGAAAATAGGTCGCAAGAAAAAGACATTAGTTCGCCTTTGATTTTTGGCGGAACGTTTCTAGATAAACTCATTTGCATTCCGTACGGCCCGGGAATCCATGACATGTCCATTTCTGAATCCGGTAAAACTTTTTCACTGATGGCTAAGATTTTTAGATTTTTCAGATCTTCGGATTTTGTTTTAGATACTGTGTATTTTGCGTGACCGTCAGCGAACAGTGTTTGGACGACCATCTGTTCGGGAGTCTGCAACAGAGTATTCATGTGGAGTCCGCACATTTCATTGTGAACGACATCAACAGTAAGGTTTTCTGTATTCACAAGGCCCCTAGCAAGGCGAATTGCGGGTAGAGATGCATAGCATCCCATATGATAGGCATGTGTGATGGCGGTGCTGTGATGCCAGTTCTCATGCACCACAATTTTTTGAACCGCGCTTGGGGAGACATAACCCGTGCAGGTGACGTGGATCATGTGGTCAGGGCGAATTTGCACGGTCGATACATCGTAGAATTTTTTTAATACTTCAAACGAGCGATTTAGGAAAAACCGGGAACGTTCAGTGATGTCGACCCCGCTCGGAGTTGACGTTGTAATTTTATAAATATCTGAATGGTCAGAAAACCCGGTAAAGACATCGCTGCATTCAAAATATCGTTCAGATATCTGTGTATCTTTGACCCCATAACGTAGAAAAAGTTTTTCTATTAAATCAGCATCTGTCTGTTGATTTTTGGGCTTAAAAGAGTCGGCTCTTTGGTGAATTTGGGCGATCCATTGTGATAGTTCAGCTTGGCGATACAGATTTTTTGGTTTTACCGTCTGAACGTTGTTTAAATATATGGGATCCATGGGAACCTCTTACAACCTGTGATTTATAACAGGTGCTAAGGATTTGCTACATATGTCGGCCTTTGAATCCAATTGAGGCAATTTGGGACAATAAACGATGTCGATAGTGAGCTTTTCAGTCCGTCGTCGGTATTTAGTTAGCATTGCAAAACTAAGGAAAAGATGGTTTTTTTGTTTCTAGGGCTCCATTGCAAAATGTGAAAAAAAGCCCCATTAACGCTGTCGATTAAAGGTACCCATAAATGGAAAAGTACACTTCAAAGAAAATTGGATTCTTGTTTGGCATTTTGGGAGCATCGATTTTTGCCGGATTACAAATTGCCGCCATTTTGCGATCGACCTCTTCAACGGCGGCTATTGGATTTATTTTTGTGCCAATTTGGTCTTGTTTGGCGTTCGTCGTTTTCTTTCTGTTTGGATATTCCATCGGCTACGTTCGAAGTGGAATGAATAAAAACAAAGTCAATGTGCTTACAGTTGTTGCTGCGACTTTCATAGTTGGTTTTGGTGGCTACTTGGCAAAGGAAATAGTCACCGGATGGATTGTTATGAATCTTGTTTCAGAAATTGAAAACACCGGAAATAACGAAAAACTTGTAAAGATTTTTAATGACTCGTTTTTGGGCCAAAATAAATTTGTCTTAGGGGCAATGGCTTTGAAGCCAACGGTATCCCAAGAGTTTTTGGATCAGATAGCTCATTTGGAAAATTCTGAATTGTATGAAGCCATGGGTTCGCTTTTGCCGTTGCTGGGATCAAATAGTAAAGGTCTGTGTGTAATGCGCTTAGTGGTAGTGAATGACAATGTTTCCCCTAAAACTATCGAGTACCTAGCTACAAAAACGAAGCAGGAATACGTTTTAGGAACTATTGCTGGAAGTTCAAAAACTTCAGAGGCGACTTTGAGAAAATTGGCGCAACAAGAAAATTATTTAGTCGACTGGGGATTAGCCCAGAATCGAAATACTCCACAGGATGTTTTTCCATTACTTCTAAATAGGAAAAAGGATTTTACCCATCGTACAACATTAGAAATGTTATTGCGAAATCAAAGCGTTCCCGTCGATGTTCAAAGTGAAGCTAGGAAGATCCTAGAGAGCTCCCAATTTTAAATTCTTTTACTCTTCATTTGGGCAAAGTGGCGCCCTCTGTTTTAAAATATGACAACCTATATATCCAAAAAGCGATTGGCTGGATTTGGCAGGGTATAAACATTCAATTTATGGGCACGGGGATTGGATAAAGCATTTCCCATGAAGTCAGGGTTTATTTGGACGTTGTTGAAAACTGTACTTGGTTTATCATTGGTTTGGTCATTTTCCATGGCCGATACCAGCTGTCTTGGTTTCTACAAGCCTTCAAAATTGAACGAATCAAAAATTTCGCGTGAAATTCATTTTAAAAATCTAAATCGTTCTGAATACGACGTTGTGATCATCGGCGGCGGCAGTGCGGGTCTTGGATCGGCCCTCGATGCGACAACTAGAGGTCTAAAAACTCTGTTGGTGGAGGCCGATGATTTCGCTTCAGAGACTTCGAGTAAATCGACCAAGCTTCTGCATGGCGGTGTTCGGTATTTAGAACAACTGTGGACTAAATTACTGACACAGCGAGAGTGGGATCAGACGCTGTACAATTTGATCCGCGATGCTTTGAAAGAACGTAAAACGGTTATCGAGAATGCACCTAACTTAGCTCAGCCATTGGCTTTGCTCACTCCAATCTATAGTTGGGCCGAAGTTCCTTACTATTGGGCCGGACTGAAAGTTTACGATTTGTTTGCCGGGAAAAAAGGGAAGCTGCCGAATAGTCATTTTATTTCAGCAGAGCAAATTAAGAAACTCTACCCACAGATTAATGCAAACGGATTAAAGGGCGGCGTTGTTTATTACGACGGTCAATTCAATGACTCAAGACTTGCGATCGGCTTAGCTAAAACGGCTGTGGCCAACGGAGCTACGCTTTTGAACCATGCCCGAGTTGTTGGATTTGAAAAAGAGGGCGAGAAGATCGTCGGTGTACAGGTTAAAGACATGATCTCTGGAGAATCCTATACCGTGAAATCAAAAACAGTTCTGAATGCGACAGGGCCGTTTGCTGATAAACTTCGTCAGATGGATGATCCGTCCGTCCCCGCTATGATTTCTGGTGCGAGTGGAACACATTTGGTTTTAGATAAAGAGTTTGCATTACCAGAAGCCGGAATTTTAATTCCTAAGACAACTGATGGACGCGTGCTGTTTGTTCTTCCCTGGGAAGGTAAAACTCTGATTGGTACAACCGACAGTAAATCAGACGTCGTTGAAAAACCAAAAACCACCGAAGACGACATTGCTTATTTGATAAAAGAAGTCGGTCAGTACTTGAGTCAGCCGATTACTCGCGCTGATGTAAAATCATATTGGACGGGCATTAGGCCTCTTGTTTCAGACCCTAGTGCCAGTGATACGGCGGCGCTGGCCAGAGATCACGTTATCAATCGAAATCCTAAAACTGGTCTGATTACGCTGACAGGTGGCAAGTGGACCACGTATCGCGTGATGGGCGAACATGCTATCGATCAAGTCATGACTCAGCTAGGGCTTGATCCTAAAGCAGTAAGTTCAAAAACGGATCACTTGAAATTAGCGGGATCAGCCAATTGGTCATTTGATAATTATAAAACTCTAATGAATCAGTATAAACTCCCAAGTGATATCGCGATCTATCTGAATCGCATTTATGCGGGCGAAGCGAAAAATCTTCTAGATACCTATCCACAGGGTCACGAGCGCATGTCTGAAGGCCTTCCATTCATTTGGTCTGAAGTTTACTATGCCGTTCATTTTGAATCCGCTCGATCGATCACGGATGTACTGGCTCGTCGAGTAAGAATGGCTACGATGGACAAGCTGGAAACCAAAAAGGTGTTAGACAAAGTTGGTAAAATTTTAGCTCAAGAATTAGGTTGGTCGGAAGATCAATTAAAAGAAAATCTAGATAAAGCGCGCGTTGAGTTTCAAATCGAATAGTTTATTTACTTTCAATTTCATCAAAAATTTGTGAACCCCAAGATTGCCCTGCGCTGTTTGTACGGTGGATGCCATCGGAAGTTTCCGCAGCGGCTGAACCAAATGGCGTGTACTTTCTGCTGTCTAGAAGCGTGCAATTCTTAGCAACCGAGGTTGTTAGTGAATCGTAAAATTTTTCCTGATTGTCCTGCAGTTTCATGACGCCTTTCTTTTTAGTCTTTGCTTGGTCTACGCGAAGGTTCGGTGGGCTAATCCAAAAACATTTACTAGACACGGCCTGCAAATCTTTTGAAAGTTCATCATAGTTTTTATCGGCTACATGGTTATTCAAAGAATTCGTGCCCATGATCGCGATGACTTTATCCCAAGGTCCTTTAGATAAAATGGATTGCAATGGAATATAGCTTCCACCTTCGGAACATTTAGAAAGCTTATCACCTTCGCCGGCGCGTGACTGACAAATAAAACCTTTCGGTGCCTCACCATGGATCCAGTGATACGGGTGACTCGAGACTCCGCAGAATAAAGAGACTTGAAAGTTCCTACTTAAATAAGAATCAAACAGTGTTTTTCCGGTAGAGCCGCAAACATGGGAATCGCCGATAATCAGAACGGACTTGGACCAACTCGTGCTAGCTAATAGAAGTATCAAAAATAAATACCGGTTCATGTATAATTAGAGAGCAAAACAAATACCGGCTTTTTTGCTTAATATGCGTATAATCTGTTAATTGCGCGACTTTGATGGCGAATGGGTCAAAATTTGTCTACAGGGACCTGTTTAATTCGACCTTAGACCAAGGTCTAACGTGGAATTGAATCTGAGGCTTTAAATGCTAAGCTTTCGTTTATGGATATTGAAACTTATCGTCAACGTCGCGAAGAACAAGAAAAGAACGCAGCCAAGTATCGTGAATTGTGTTGGGACTGCCGCCAACCAACTGTGGGCTGTTATTGTTCGACCATCAAAATGTTTGACCCAAAGATTAAGTTTATTGTCCTAATCCATCCAGTGGAAGAGCGTCGTAGAATTGCTACAGGTCGTATGAGTCATCAGTGTTTGATAAATTCTGAACTGATTGCGGGGCAAGACTATTCTAATAATAAGCGCGTAAATGATATTATTGATAATCCCGATTATTCATCTGTGATTCTATATCCAGGAAGAAATTCGGTAAACTTGACGGCCGATCGAGGCTTGCAATCACAAGCAGCGAATAGAGTTTTTCTTCCTAATAAAACCCCGGTTGTTTTTGTAATTGATGGAACATGGGCCACAGCTGGGAAGATGGTTCGTCAAAGTACTAATTTAAGTCATTTGCCGCGTATTTGCTTTACTCCGCCAGCACCGTCACAGTTTCGCGTACGTAAACAGCCTAAACCCGAGTGTTATTCTACGATTGAGGCTATCCATCATACGATTGAATTGCTTGGTGAAAAAGTTGGTTTTCCGACTCAAGATCGAAAGCACGATAATTTATTAGACGTTTTTAATAAACTAGTAGAGACGCAGATTCAGTTTGTACAAGAAGCTTACGATAACCCGCGCAGCACTTCGTATCGCAGGCCTAAGAATCGACTACCGTCGTGATAAACAAAGTTGAGCTTTTCAAAAAATTGAAAATTGAAATTGATCGTCAATTACAATTAGCGGTCGAGACCGTTCAAGTTACTTTAGATGTAGCCACTCACGAAGAAAACAAACCTGAAAATAAATACGATACGCGCGGCTTAGAGGCGTCGTATTTGGCGCGCGCGCAGTCTGAACGCGTTCTGGATTTAAAAGACGTGAAGATCGTCATAGATAGTTTGAAGCTGCGTGATTTCAGTCAAGGGCAACCCATTGCGATTTCTGCTTTGATTCAACTTGAGACGAAGGGGAAAACTCTGTGGGTATTGTTGCTTCCAAAGGGCGGCGGGCAGAGTCTTGAACATGATGGCTTATCTATAAAGATCATCACACCCGAGAGTCCTATGGGGGCTCAGCTCGTAGGTAAATCTGTGGACGATTCCATCCATATTAAAGATGTTGAGTACGATATCATTCAGGTGCAATAGGGCCGCATCGATTTGAGACGTCTCGTTTTGACTGTCGAGTTGTTAGTTATCATGTGTAAGAAAACTATATAGTGTAAGTTCGACTTCAAGCTGTATTCAAATCTACGGTATGGTTTTGAACTTGCACTACCTCTATGTACTTCTATGAAGGGGGTTTGATAGTGAAACATATTAGCCATAAGAACGACTGGTTAACGTACGAATTTAAACCATATTTCTTTTTTGCACTTGGCTTCTTGAGTGTAATTTTAAAGTCGAATGTTAATTTGTCATCTGGTAGTAATTTTATAGCCTTCGTTTCTATCGCGACTTTGTTTCTTTCGGGCGCCTACATTTTGATGGTTCGCTCGGACTATAGATTGAAAGCTTCACGTAAATAGTTAATTCGACTCAAACTCTATTTCTTTGCTCGGCAGTCGGTACTCTTATATCCATCTCTGGCCACAAAGAGTCGCCAGAGATGCTATTGAGAATAGAGTTACATTAATTTATTGGGACTTTTTGCTTTTGATTTGTCTGATGTAGACAAACGATCGGAAGTCGATTCCTCCGTGTTAGGAATGCTGCCGGTCTTTTCTGATCTATCTGCAAAAATAGATGAATGAACACGAATTTCGTTTCTGACGTCTTTTACTCCTATGATGTTATCCACGCAGTCTTCTGCTAAGCGTTTCATGCGACGCTCACTCACGGTGCCTGACAAGGTCACTTCACCATCGTTTACACTAACTTCGATTTCACTGGCGTCTACGGCATGATCATGGAAAAGTGCTTCTGAAACTTCTTCGCGAATTCGATCATCAGATCGCTTAAAACCTTTGGGGCCCTTTCCAAAATGAGTGTTAGATTGCGGTACTTCATCGTTACGTACAGGCTGAGACCAGCTTTGCATCGTGTTTTGTCCATAGGGAGTTTGACCGAATGAAGAATTTTGGCCTTGAGATTGGTGAACGTAATCAGACCGGTTAGCATTTCTTTGATTTGGATATTCATTCCCGCGCTGAGTTTGGTTATCAATACCAAATGTCGGGTTGTTATTTTGATTTGAATAATCTTGATTGGACCCATAACCCGTGCCGAAACCATAACTAGAGCCATATCCTGAAGCTTCATTACGTGGATGATATGAATTTTGCTCCGGGAAGTAGCGATCATAATCTTGATCTTGAAATTGTTTTTTGTTGTCTTCAGCGGCGTAGTTTTTTTGATTGGCTTGCTGATTTTCTTGTCGACGATAATTTTCTCTGTTCATTCCGTGTCGTTTATTGTGCATAAAATTCTCCTTTTTATTTTATGGAGCAGAAACTGCAATTTGCTGACCATGGCATGGTGACTGTAAAACTAGTTGAGCAACCACCTAAGATATTTTATATACAGTGTTGAGGAAACTTGCCTCAAAAGGATGGGTATGTCAGGGCTAAATAGAACTCTTGGACTTCCCATGCTAATATTCTACGGCACCGGTATGATCCTCGGTGCAGGAAACTATTCTATTATCGGTAAGGCAGCGCAAGAAACCGGTGTAACCTTATGGTTAGGATTTTTATTTGCGGGAATTGCCGCTTTGTTAACGGCTCTGTCCTATGCCGAGCTTTCCGCTATGTACCCTAAAACCGGTGCAGAATTTATATATTTAGGAAAGGCATTCAGTAATAAAAATTGGGTTGCATCCACGATTGGAACGGCGATGGCGTTGTCGGGCGCCGCAACGGCAGCTGCGGTGGCTTTGTCATTTGCTGGTTACATAAATCAATTTACTGACGTGCCTCACGCACTGGTTGCGTCCGTCGTACTTTTATTTTTCACTGGAATTGCGCTAGTGGGAATACGTGAATCGGGATGGATGATAGTGGTTTCAACGTTGATTGAGGTCAGTGGTTTAATTTTAATTATTTATCTGGGAATACAATCAGATAAATTTGCGCATAATTTGTCGTTTACTCCAACCGCAGCAACACTGGCAGGATCGGCACTCATTATATTTTCATTTTTTGGTTTTGAAAGTATAGCAAACCTCGCGGATGAAGCTAAAAAGCCCGAGCGCCATTTACCATGGGCGATTATATTAAGTGTTCTCATTTCAACAGCGCTCTACATTGGCGTAAGCATCAGTGCATTAGCCTTAATGAGCCCTGACCAATTAGGTCAGAGTGAGGCACCTTTGATGGCTGTTGCGCTAGCGAGTTCTCCACGAGCAGGGCAAATTTTAGGTATCGTGGCTTTGTTTTCAACAGCTAATACCGCCTTGATATCGTTGATTGGGGCCAGCCGAATTCTTTACAGCATGGGAAAAAAAGGAGCGATGCCCGCGGTGATAGCCAATGTAATTCCTAGTAGAAAGACGCCTTGGATTGCATCTCTAATAATTCTAGCAGCGGCATTGTTGCTTTTGTTACTGGGGAAGTTGGATATAGTAGCCAGTATTTCATCATTTGCGACCATGCTGGCTTTTTTTTCCGTTAATGTAGCCTTGATAGTCCTTCGGTATAAACAAAGTTCCAAAGAAAGACCATTTCGGGTCCCCCTAAGTATTGGAAAATTTCCAATACTACCGCTCCTTGCCGCCGGTATTTCCTTAGTATTGATGACTCAGTTTGATTCTATTGTTTATGCCATCGGTGGAACTCTTTTGGTAGTAGCCGCATTGGCATTTAGATTTCTTCGTTCTTGATCAAAACAATCAGCTATTGCTATATAGAGTCTGTGAATCCATCTAACTTACATGTCTTTGTCGCATCTGAAAAATACGAATCCGATTTATTGGAAGAGATCAAGTATCGCGGAAATCTAGAAATAGTAAAAAAAGAAAATGGAATTGTTTGGGCCAAAGGGCTAAAGCAAGTTCTATGGTGGCCGCAATGGCAGCTGTGGAATATTCAAACGCAGTCAATCGAATCGATTTCCCAAGCGTCAAAAATATTGAAGAGTCACGGGAAGTACTGGATCAACTTGGACTACAAACTACATCGACGTTCATCGTTAATTCAGGAAGGTCTAATCAAAGTTAAGATTCCTCAAGTTAAACGAGGTCATAAATCTGATCTCATTGAATGCGGTGCTTGGTTTTTAGAAGACGCGAATCAAATCAGCTTTACCGATGATATTAGTATTCCATTTAAGAATGGGATTCCAGCTGTGCCCGAAGACAAGTCGGCTCCGTCGCGGGCCTTTCAAAAGCTTGACGAGGTCTTTGCGCGCATTGGCCGATTTCCTTCAAAAGACGAGAAAGTGATGGATCTAGGCAGTCATCCTGGTGGATGGACTTGGGTTCTATCGCATTTGGCTAAGAGTGTAGTGAGCGTGGATACTGTGGCTCTGGATGAAAAAGCGGGAATGCAAAAGAACGTCGAGTTTATCAAGAAAGATGCGTTTAAGTTGTCACCGACAGAGATTGGCAAGTTAGATTGGTTTTTTAGTGATATTATTTGCGAGCCGGAACGATTGTATAGTTTGGTCAATGAATGGCGCGATTTGGGTCTTGTGAAAAACTTTATCTGCACTATCAAATTTAAAGGTACAGTTGATTTTGACGTTTTAAAAAAATTCCAAGCCATTCCGAATTCTGAGATATTTCATCTAAATGCTAACAAACATGAATTAACTTGGATTTGTTTAGATAAAAACTAGTAGCCTGAACCATATACTCCAAGACCAGAAATATTTCCCGCACCAGTTTTTGAAAAATATTTTAATTCTTGAAGTGCAGCTATGAAAATGTTGTTCATACTTAAAATTAAATTAGTACCTGAAAGATCAAATAGATTAGACGACCCATTAAATCCATAAGCATTTATCATTTCTAGCTGTGGAATATTTAATCGGTTCGAAGTATTTACAGTTACGTAAGAAGATCCCGATGATTGCTGAACTAGCCGAGTAATTTGATTAGCGTCGGCAACGAAACCCGCATCGAAAGTCAATTGGTTAAAGGTTATTGTCAGTCCGGCTCCTCGTATAGGTACATCGTATGTTCCTTTTAGGTAAAGTGAATTGCCTGAAAAGCTATTTTGAATGTCATAAAAGGATGAAAGATTCGATGGGTTTGTGAAGATCAAATCATAGATACTCGGTAAACTTATTTTATAGTTTAGAGCTGAACTTGCCGTTTCAAATACTACGGTTCCACTATTGTGAGAAAAACCGCCATTATTCAAATCTGCCACTACAGTATTGTCATCTAGGCCACGGGATTTGAAAATGAGTTTCCTAGAAGATGTTGGGGCCGCAAATGTTCCAGCAGTTACACTCAAAGAATTGAGTGTTGTATCTTCAGTAGAAAATGATGACTCAGTAACATTAGCACTTCCGACTGCCACTTTGATTTGCGGAAGTTTACAGCCTGAGTATGAAGTTTTGTAATTGGCTGATGAGCCAACCATGTAAACAGGCAAATTGCCGCCACCGAAGTTGCCTGTACAATTCAAATTTCCATGGAGATTAATTTTTCCTGCGACGATAGCGGAGTTTAACAACGGATAGTTGTTACTACTATCTTTGGTGCCGCTTAGGGTAAGATCTCCAAGGACACTCAGACCTGTAGATTTAATTGCCCAATATCCTCCGTTACTATTGATACGAAGATTATAAAGAGCAAATCCATTCGGTACCAAAATGTTTTGCGTGATTCCCTGCCCCGTCGGATCTGTTAGGACTAAAGTACTATTGTTATGATTAAAGTTGATTGCATTTAGAACTTTAAATGCGTCTGAAGCACTAGCCATATTTGTATTAAGAATAATGTCTGAATTTTTCGGTGCATTGAATACGCCGCCTTCAATTGTAAATGCTTTAAAGATATTTAACGTTCCACCCACGGAACCGTCGTTAAACGTACCTGCAGACATTTTAAAATAGGATCCCGAATCGGACACCGTTCCGACTGAGAAAATGTAATTGTCTTGCTTAAACGTACCATATTTAATATTCATCGAACGAACGGTAGTATCCGCAGATAATATTGAAGTACAGTTTACATCGGTTGCTGCTTGTGTGGGCTGTTCACATAAGTTATCCATGAAAATTCGTGTGGAGCTACTAGGTAAATTCGAAACGCCAGTGCATCCCGATTTCAAACCAGCAACTCCGCACCAGTTTCCTTTTGTAGAAAAATTAGTGCTGACCAATCCAGACCACGAATACGGATAAACAATGGCAATTTTTAGAACTATATCTTCAGATGTCATCGCGTTTTCATCCGCAATTTTGATACTAATTGGAAAGATTCCAGAGGTCGTAATTGTCGGTGAAATATTTAAGGTGTGCGACGCGGATATGTTGTCTGCGGCGACCATTCCCGCTAACAATCCAGCGTCAGTCACGGTTACTGTAAACGGACCGACGGCGACGGGATCATTGATGAAATCAGCATATGCAATTTTGACAGTACTCACTGCGGTTTCTGGATCAGAATTAATATAAAGTATATTAGCGTCGCTTCGGAGTGTCGGCGCGGCTTTGACGGAAAATATAAAATACTCAGTGGCGCTAGCTGTATGGGCCGCATTCCAGCCAAGAACTTTGATTCGCAAATTTTCACCCAAGTTTAATGCACAGCCGGCACCTAAACTAAAAATGGCTTCAATTCCGGTAGCCCCTGTTTGAGAGCAAACAGCGGAGGCTGTTGATAAATAGTTGCGTTCGATATAAACGTCATAACTAGCTGCCGGTATGCTGGTAGACCAATTCACACTCAGACTTCCTGAATTACTTTTAAGTAAATTTCCTGGAAATTCAGCGCCGGAGTTTCGTACTCCTGTAATTGTAAACACTGCTGCCATAGTTCTTGAGACACTTATTGAATTAGATGTGGTGATGTTTCCTGCGACGTCTGAATGTTGTGCTTTATAGCTTAACACCGTAGCTAAAGAGCCAGCCACGACAGGTGCTGAATAACTCCAAGCGCCGCCAATACAATTGATACTGGCGCTGGTTTCATTAACGAGGTCTTGAATGGAAACGACCGAGCCATTTTCAGAGCACGTACCATTAAGTGGAATTTCGGTATCTGTGCCAGGAACACTTGACGGTCCAGAAATGGATACCGTCGGAGGAATTGTATCTTTCGTAATTTTTAAAGTTTTTCCCGCAATTTTATTAGACGAATTATCATAAGCTTCCACAGAAATAACATTTTCGCCCTCATTAAATAAATTGGCGGGCAGCTCTTTCAGATATGACAGATTTTCACATTTAAAAGATAAATTGTTTGGGCCTATGATATTCAAATTTGTATTAGCCTCGCAAAGTCCTTTTAACTGAACTGTAGAGTTGGCAGACGTCAAATTTATCGTTTCAAGATTTGATTCAATAGTTAGAGATTCATCTGACGATTTTAATAAACCAAATCCGAGTTGTGGCGAAATTTTGGTACAACCGGTGGCAACCAGCAAGAGTAGAAAGTATAGATAGATGGACGTTCTGCTTACATTCATAGTTTGGCCAGACGTTTCTCTGGCTTATAATCTATCGGATGAATTGAACCTAGACTTTAGTCCTTTATCCCAAATCGGTTTTAAGGGCATCCAGTGCTAATTTAGTCCTATCAATTTTCCCATTTTGAGACGTTGGATAAGTCTCAATATAAAGGATTCGTTTTGGAATGAAATCAATATCGTATTTGTGCTGAAGAGTTTTCAATAGTTCGTTTAAATTCAAAGACTTATTCTGAGTTACAAAAACTAAGTGAGTCTTCGTCTTGTGCTTTTCATCTTTTGTTACAGAAACTATGTATCCGCTTATGCCAGCAGTCGATAGCGCCAGCTCCATTTCTTCGGGTTGAAATCGGCGACCATTAATTTTTATCTGGAAATCAGATCTACCCGTTACAAACAGTTTTGAATCAATGAGTTCAACTACGTCGTGTGTATTAAACCATTCTTCGGACGCCTGGCTGCCCAAATAACCCGGAAAAACTTGCGGTCCTTTGATTAATAATTCGTTTGCTGAGCTTAATTTGAATTCATGATCAGAGTGAATTTTACCTATGGGAACGAAGGTATTTTTATCGGTATTTGTGCTGAACTTGTGCCAAGAGATACTTATGGTAGTTTCTGCAGGTCCGTACATATTATACATTTCTGTAGTTGGAAAGAGTTCACCCCAGTCAAGGCAAAGCGATGTTTTTAATTTTTCCCCCAGGAAAAAACTTCGTTTGACGGAAGAAAATGTTTTTCCCTTAAAAAGCGACTGGATCAAATCCGCTTGGCTGGGCGTTAATGAAATCCAAATAGGTCCGTGGATTTTGCTAATGAGCTTTTCTAGATTTCTAATATCCGCGTGAGAAATCGGGACCAAACAACTAGTATTGTAAATAGTGGCAACGATATCAAACAAGTAAGGATCAAAAGAGATTTCGAAATTTTGCAGCAAATGAAACTGAGATTTATCTTTAATAATAGGTAAAATATTTTCAATGTAAGCATTAAAATTACTATATGTGACAGGGATCAGTTTGGGGCGCCCGGTTGTTCCCGAGGTAGAAATAATGTAAGCGTTATCTTCGGCGATGGCAGATCTTGCCTGAAAATTTTGGTTTGAATGCGCAGCTTGTAATTCAAAAATTGAGCGTAGGTTAGCGGATCTAAACGGATATGCGTTGTCATTAGTACAAAAAATGTAGTCGGGTGCAACGGACAAAATAGTATCGGAACTTATTTTCGACCCAGAAAAAATTGGAATAAAGCAATGTCCCTTCAGGAGACAAAATAGTACGGAGACTAGCGAGAAATAGGATTTGTCCATCAGTAGTACAATTTTCAGTTGGCCGGAGGGACCTATCAGAGAATCTAGTTTTTGCATATCCGATATTAGATCAGCATAGGATTTGCCAATCATTAGTCCGCTACTGGGGTCTAGGGTTTTACAAACCATATCGAATGGATTTGCGTTACTTATTGATTCCCAAAGGGTTTGAATTTTATTTTGCCACATACTTCTTTAAAAATATAAGATATCTACAGACATCTCAACCGACATTCAAGGGGTCCAGATGAAAATGAATTTTTATCAAATATTTGTGATTTGCTTTCTACTCTTCGTTGAACTTGTGCGGGCGCAGGTCTCCGAAGTAAGAAAATGTCCAAGCATTAGCCCGAGCGGTATTTCTAATACCTGGAGGTTAGGTAGTCCTGCATTAATTTGTCGGTTTCAATGTACAACCAACGCCGATTGCATTTCAACCCAAGATTTTTGTGGCCGCAAACTTTTCGTCAATAAGGCTTATGCGTCTGAAGTTGAGATAGCTTTAAAACAAGGCGGATATTCCTGTCTGAATAATCTTGAAATTGCTGGGGACATTAAAGTTGAATGCCAAAGCAAAAGATGCGCGCCGGTATTCAAATCGTGTGAAATGGAAACCAAAAAACAGGATGACTATATTGCTCAAAAAATTGAAACAAGTTGTGAAAAAGATCAAGACTGTTCATTTTTTCTAGCGCCTGATTCAAAATGTGTGCGCCGATTTCCAGCTAGTAAAATAGCTAATTTTTCTAAAAGTGAATTGGATCTCAGTTTTATGAGAGATGCAGTAACAACCTCTTGTGGAGCCAAAAAAATACAAGAATGTGACCCTTCTGAAAAACCATTTTGTATCGGCAAACAATGCCTTATGTTTAAAGAAAAACCCCCATTTAAGAACTTTGTTAATCTAGAAGGTTCAAACTATGAAGCTAATTTTGATTCCAATACGACGCCTATTAAAATGCCCCCTGCTGTACAGTCAAGATGCCAAGTAGATTCGGATTGTACCGAGTTGGCCGGTATTTGCAGTCAGTATATTGTCAGTATAAATAAAAAATACCTGGCGTCGTTCACGTTGGACCTTCAAAAAGTGGCAGCAAAAATTGCGTGTCCAGCATCTACAAAAATTGAAATGAGAAAAAGTCGATGTTTTAAAGACTTTTGTTCGTTCGTCCACTAAAAACGCGTTTAGAAAATTCTGAAAATACTATCGAATTCTGAGATTTAACATAGTGAAGAGGTAGTTCATAGTATGGGATGTCGGGTCGTTGATGATGGACTTCGTGGAAATTGATATTAATAGGAAACAAATATTTCTGAAGTTTATTTTGCAGAATAATATTATACGCTAGCCCTGCTATGGGACCATCTTCCGAATAGTGTTGGTATGAGTTCATCAGCTGTATCCAAGGCATGGATAGAATTAGCGGGAAACTCCAGTAAATTGAAAAATAATTTTGCACTCCGAAAAAGAAGACGCTAGCGACGACTAACGCCCAAAAACAATAAAAAGAAAGATAATCAGTCTTAATATTATAGGGATATTTTCCATCGAAATAGGATTTGGAACCGTTGAAGTAGCTAAGAAATCGACGTAGCAAAGAAAAATTAATAGTGTCCCGGATACTGATTGCAACCCACTTTGAAAAAGAGGGATACGATTGTTTATAAATATTGCTATCGGGATCGTCGTTGGTTCCCAGATATCGATGATGCCGCAAGTGATTCATGCTGTAATGAGTGTGAGAAATTAGAAATGGGAAATGACAGAAATATCTAGCCAAGGCCCGGTTTACAAATCTATTTTTATGCAAAACTCCATGTACCCCTTCGTGTCCTAGAAGCATCAGGGTTGAATATTGATTTGCTAGGATAAGAATTGCAACTGGGTAAAACCAAAATGAAATTGTTTCGCAAATAAAAATAGTGAAAAATATAGTTCCGTAAGTGGATATGAGTCGCCATACAGCCGTGTTCATAAAATTAGTCTATATCAGTATAGGGTTTTATATAAGCGCATCTCGACTTAAATCTAGATGATTTTAAATACCGTATAACACGTCAGTTTTTTCAGATTAAATGAATTAGGAGAACACGATTGAAAGGTTTAGAAGATTTATTTAGTAAAAATTCGGTGTCTCTTGCTGACGGTGAATCCTATTTTTTTTACGATCTGTCTGTTGTTAAGGACAATGTAAAAAAATTGAGATCGATGTTCAAATCATTGAGTCAAATATATTTTTCTGTAAAATCAAACCCGTCGCCAGTCATTTTGAAAAATCTTGAAAGTCTAAATGTTAATTTCGACGTTTCCTCAGAAAAGGAATTACGTGCGGCCTATGTTGCAACTTCTGACTACTCGAAAATTACTATTAGCGGACCGGCAAAGACGGACGCTTTTATTAAATTTTTTAAAAATAAAAATGTATGTTCAGTACATATAGATTCTTTTGAAGAATATCGAATGCTTGAAAATTCCAAAACCTCAATTTCTATTCGATGGCCTCTAGAAAGCAACTATTCTCAAAAAGTGGGCCTCCCAATTCAGGACTTAGAAAAAATAGTCAAATTGGCAGAGAACGGACGAAAGCTTTCAGGAATTCACATTTATATAGGGCGAGAACGCGCGACGGTCGATTTGGTGGAAAAAAAATTAAGTGAAATTAGAAAATTTGTAAAAGCTCATTCAAAATCATTTCAAGATCGACCGAATCTATTTTGGGGCGCAGGATTGCCATTAATCAATCATGTAGAAAGTGGTTTTATACCGACCGATCCTTTTTTCTCTGTTCATTTGGAATGCGGACGGGCCTTGGTTCATAATTCGGCCGTTTATGTGACTCAGGTTCTTGAGACAAAAGAGAAACTTGGGGAGCGTATTGTAATAATAAATGGAGGACTACAGCATTTGGCCTCGCATTTTGGATCACCTCGATTTGGTCAGGATGATGTGAGCGTGTTTCTTCCCAATCGTAATTCTATTCAGGAATCGAATGCGAATATATATGGCTCGCTGGGGACAGTGACGGATATATTGGTGCGCGATGTTCCTATTTCAAAAGATCTAAAACGTGGTGATTGGATTGCCATCGGTCCGGCGGGTGGATACGGTTATACGGCGGGAACTAGCCAATTTTTGGGACCACATCGTCCCATAGAGATTTTTTTTGAAGGCAATCAAATTCAAATTCCAAATACTAATTCTCTTAACTACTTGGAGGCCGGAGTTTATGAAACTCAAAGCATTAAGTAGTAGCGATGAAAATCAAATGTTAGATCTGCTGCGTTCAGAACGGCTATCAAAAGAAAGTGATTTCTATTTAGATAGAGGTTCTTCTTTTTGGGAATTCTACAATTGGTTTTCGGACGGTCAAAATTTCGCCTTAGGTGTTTTTGAAGGTGTACAGTTGATAGGGATGGTAGCTGTTGCCAGGTTGCCATTTAAATTTAAAGGAAGTTCCAGCTCAGCATATGTAGTCAGCGATATGTTGATTCATTCTGATTTCAGAAAATCATTCGCGGCCGCAAAAATAATGACCGGACTACACACTATTTTTCCTGTCTCAGAGTTTACAGGGGTATGGGTAGAAAACAAACCTAACTTTGCAGAGGTCCTTCCTCGTTTGTCCATTCGACACGAACACAGCACGAATACACCTCGTGAAACGAATCTAGTTACTCTGTATCCAAATCAGAAAATTGATGTAATGGTTAGTGATTCCAATTTTGAAGTGGTTGACGACTGGAAACAAATTGAAAATCATCTACAAAAGTACCAAGCCGAAATTGATTCGTGGGTCGACTGGAATGGCCCGATAGCTATCAAAGATGTTTTTAAGACTGTTTCGTTGTTCAAGTATTCGACGGCGATTTCAGAAATCAGCGGACTGCTTATAGATAGAAGTAACTTGCAAAAAGTGCGGTGGAACGGCCAGACTCGGCTATTGATTGAGAAGTATAAGCGAGCATTGGAACGTAAGAATCTAAGTTTCACTGTTGATGATGAGTTGCCTTTTATAAACATTTGTTTTGTGACCGGAACTCGTAGTTCTATTCCTAGCCAACTAGTAGCCTATCTAGCAAATTGGGCCGGCGAAAGAAACTACTTTGGAGTTAATATCAGAGATTTGGTTGCCGACCTTCCAAAGTTTCTGGACCACACTTTGTATCCGCGGCGAATATTTCTTTCTTCAGATTTGCCATTTGCGAAATTAGAAGAACTTGTGAAATTTAATTTAAACAAAGATATCGTCTTGGAGTCTATTTACCTATGATTCCAAAATTGGTTTTTATCAACTTATTGATCGACAGTCTTTGGAGCGACGAGAGTTTCCTAGAAAAAGTGTTTGATGTGAAAAGTCCCGGTACCCAGAAGTTGTCTAGGGTGAATGAGCGTCTCGGAAGATATTTTGCCGAAAATGGTGACTACATAGTGTGTGCCGACGCTAGTGCCGCCCAACTAGACAGTCTACAGGCTGACTATTTAGAGCTGAAATCGGTCCAATGGATACCGGTTAATGCTGAACTTTCGATGGTTGATAACTTTGTCATCGAAGTAGAAAATCAAATTAGGCAGAATCCTCCTGATACGATCTTGATAGCTGGGGTAAGCCGGCTTGAGCTGTCTTTAGTGGAAAAACTAAATTTGGCTCCTCTGAGTTCTGGCGGTAATTTATTGTTGCTGAAAAGGCTAAACAGTAAAGACTATTTGCTAGAGCTTGCGACTAAACTGCAAATTAATATTCCTAAATCTGAATTAGTTTCTGGGGCACAGATTACTGAGTCCAATCATCTTTATAAAAGTTTGGTATCTTCCGGTGGAAGCGGCGTCTATGTTTATGAGGATCTTGAGCGCATTAGGCTGTGGTCGCAAAGAAGAAAACTATTATCTGAATGGAATTCATCGACGTGGTTAAAACAAGAAACGCTAGATAGAGAAGTCGATATAAATTGCTTTGGAACGACGGAATCGAATGATTTTAAAATGGTCTGTGTTAAATACGACAAGACTCGTTTGTCATATCAGCATGATTTCAATTTTCCTATAGAGTCAGTGGCAGCCAACGAACTGGAACTTACATTTAACAAAATAAGAAATCACTTAATTGAAAAAAAATATGTGGGACCGTTTGGTTTTGATTCTATTTTGACAAAATCCGGAGATGTGTTTCCTATTGTAGACTTAAATGTAAGAATGAATAAAAGCCACGTACTGAGTCAGATCGTTAGTCGCTTCAAAAACCAACGTAAATACACCTCATTTTTTAGACTGCGCTTTATCAATAACGAATGGCCAGAGTTCACTGAGTTTTGGAATTTTTTTGCGAATCAGATACAAATTGAGAAACTTCCGCAAACAGATATTTTCCCTATAGACGCGTCGTTTTGGAATGAAGGTAAATCGGAATGTTTACTAGCCATAGCGGCGGATGACCGATCTAGTATTACGGTCGTAGAAAAATGGGTTTCGAGTTTTTTGATAAGCCACAAAGGACAAGGCCGTGATTAAGTCTATCCCGTTTAAAAAGTTTATTTCTAAAAATCGACCGTTTTTTATTTATGACGGTGCCAAGTTAATTTCCAATATTGAAAATGTTAAACTTACGATGGAATCGATTTTGGATACTCAAGTTACATTGGCATTTTCAATGAAAACGCAGCCTAACTACAAAATTATTGAATCTATTAAGAATCAAAATCTTTCCTTGGATGTGTCGTCTTTGGACGAATTAAATTACGGTTTATCGTTGGGTTTTGATCCATGTAAATTGTTTCTCGGAGGAATTGGTCTGACAGATCAATGTATAAAACTAGGTTTGAAAACAAATATTGGTGGAATTCATTTGAATGGAATTGAACTGTTTGATCAAACGATGGCCGTAAGAAATTCATTAAAAAGTTCAACAAAATTAGGTATTCGGTTTCACCCAGAATATCTAAAAGGTAATAAAATAGGGGAAACGAAAGCAGCCCTAATTAATAAATTTGCGAATTCAAAAATTCTTGAAGGGTTACATATATACGTAGGCCGTGAGTCTTTTGAAAAATCAATAGTACAGGCTATTTTCTCTGATATTGAAGATCTGCAGCGCGCTGGAGTTTTCCAAGATGATTGGGTTTTATATTTTGGACCGGGCTTGCCTGATTTAGATCAATCGCCACTGAACCTGTTTAAAATCAAGAATAGCATTTCCCAAATTAAAATCGAAGTCGGCCGATCTATTGTTTCTTCGTGCGGTTACTATGCGGCACCGGTTCTTTCAGTTAAGCAGTTTGTGCCAGAAAGAAAAACAGTAATTATTGATGGTGGTCTTCAGCATTTTGGTAGCCCGTGGGTTTCACTTAGGCAGGGCCCTGCACAAATACAAGGAACCTACTGCGATAAAAATGGAAAATTGAAGTCAGGAAAAAAAGAAGTCGCCGCTATTTATGGAAGTTTGTGCCTTTGGCACGACTGTCTTCATCCCAGTTTTTCTGTACCAAAGGATATTAAACGTGGTGATTGGGTCTTAGTTCCCAATATGGGCGCCTACGGACTTACGGCGGGTGTACCTTTATTTATAGGAGAAACACTGCCACTAGAATTCTATTTTGATGGTAGTCAGTTTTTGAATGTAACCCATAACGGTTTCGGAGAAACAGCCGATGAGTAAAATATGAACGCCAAAAAAACTTCAAATCAGTATTCAATTAGCGATCTTAAGGAAATACTGAAAAACTTGAACACGTTTTACAATGTGGATTCAATTGGTGAAACAGTGGATTTATTTTCCCAAGGCTTGTTGGATTCGCTTATACTGATTCAATTTGTAATGGCCATAGAAAATCAGTATAAGATTCAAATTCAAAACCAAGACATTAATTATGAGAGTTTTAAGACATTCGCGAAAATAAAGTCTCTTCTAGATTCAAATTATCGTCAATAAATAGGTTACTATTGGAAGTATCATGGCGGACCCTAAATGGGTGGCAAGCACCATGCCCCATTGAAACAAAGAATTACCATGAAACTTTTTTGTTAAGTTTTGGACTCCTAAAAATAGTAAAATCCACACGAACCATACGCCTATCCACAGTCCCCATTGTTTTGTTTCCAACCAGCCGAAATTCCCAAATAACATGTTGCCAAACTGAATCCGTAATACTGATTTGACGATCCATTCATGAAAAATAAATAGATGAAATAAAATGGACAAGACCGATAGCATCGACGACAGCCATATACGTCGAAATATCTTCCAAGTGGGTAAATATATTTTATTGAAAAGAAAATCGGCAATGAAAACAGCCCCTCTTTGCCAGATTTCTATCGGGGTTTTAGCTAGGATTATAAAATAGGTCGAGGACGGCGATTGAAATCCGTAAATCCACAAGAGCGAAGACACCATTTTAACGGCTCCCGTGATGGTCAAAATAAAAAATAGATAGTGAATAAGTGGGTTTTGAGTGTTGGCGATCGAGTCTAGTTTGAGTAATCCGATTATGAATAGAAATATTATTTGTGTTTGAATTATTCCAAGCCAACCTCGAAAACATTGTTTGTCGTACTCGGAACTATTCTCTGAAGTCTGTGTGGTTTCTGGCAAAGGAGTGGGTGAAACAAATTGCAATGGGTTAAGGTGCAAAAGAAATTTAAACGGAACTTTGTTAAAAATGGCTCCGATAAAATACAAAAGAGATAGATCCATATGAATATTTGAAAAATAGAGAAGGACTTTGTGATTTTGAGAATTTATAATATCGCGGGTAATAAGTGAAACGAGCCCTAAAAATAGAACAACGACTATAAATAGTTTTAACCAGCGATTTATTTTGTGAGATGCCACAACCACAGAACTTAAAAACAAGTAAATTATTGGAAGGGCCGAAGTAATACCGATGGCCCCTATGGCATAGATCGGCAGTAACCAGGACAAGGCAAGGACCAACATTAAAAACAGTTTAGAATTTCGTAATCGCGTTATAAAAAGGGGAACGAAGCTTGAAAAAATAACGACATAGGTCGCCCACAGGCGATCTTGAATCAGGTTAAATCGCGACCATTGTGGAAATTGGGTTTGAGTCCATAAACCGAAAGAAAAATAGGCAAAGGCAATTGTGGTAAATAAAAGAAATGGTTTTATCCATTTCTTTTTTGTCATAGTTTCTACAATAGATTTTTCTGTTTCAATCCAGGCAGTTTCAATATTTTGGGGTTTGAACATATCTATTCAGAGTATACCCACAATTCCGTTCCAGATAAAACTTTAACCGCAGTAAAGAATACTTTTCCAGCCAACACTTTAAATTTAGCCGGGTTAGAACTATTTCGTCCTGGATTTATGTCCGCAACCATTTCAGTTCCTAGAAGCGAACCATCGGTTCTCCAAAGTTCTACGCCATGGGTTCCATCATCGGCGCTAAAGTATAGCTTGCCATTGTAAATCCCTAGTGCCGAGAAGGTGGAGTTGCCTGATCCTGGATTTATGTCCTTAACCATTGTCGTGTTTCCAGCAGTTCCATCAGTTTTCCAGAGTTCAGAACCGGCGGAAGCATGGTATCTAGTAAAGTACATATTACCGTTGTATTCAAATCCTGTTGTATAATCAATGCTACTGGCATTAGTAGCAGTATCTAATGCGCTTGTTCCGCCAACAGTACCATCCGTTACCCATAGCTCACGAACAAAGGGAGATGTAGTATTGTTTGCGTATTGTAGAAATGATTTGTTTCCAAGACTACCTATTGAAGTAACATTAAAATTATTCCCCGAAATCGGCGTAGTTTTTAGAATCGAAGTTCCAGGCACGGTACCGTCCGATTTCCAGAAGGTTAATGTCGTTTTGGCCGAATTAGCCGTAGCGTAATATAGAATTTTGGTCGAAGGATTTTGAAACGGAGTTCCTGACAAGATATCCGTTGCGTAAGTTGTATTTAGGTGAGTAGCTACGCCAGTGGACGCATTAACGAAATAAATTCTTACTTTGTAGGTTGATGTTTCAGAGTACATTATAAATGCACCCGTGGATGTGGCCATAGGGGCACTTGAAACAGATGAGATACCTGTCAATCCAGAGATTTGAGTAGTTCCTGCGGTCGTACCATTAGAAATCCAAAAACCATAAGTCCCAACAGTATAAAAAATTACCTTATTTGTCCCCGGAATAGCTGTTATATTTTGTGGGTAACTAGAATTAGAACCCGCAACTAAATCTTTAACGAGACCTGTGCCACCGGTTGTACCATCAGTCGCATATAGTTCCGTACCGATTCCAGAGCTGTCATCGGCACTGAAAAACATTTTGCCAGTGTCTGTTTTCGTAAACGAAGAAAATGATGTTCCGGTCGCGCCAGCAGCGAGTTCTTTAAATAGATCTGTTCCTGATGTTGTTCCGTTTGAAGAGAAAAGCTCTATCCCAGAGGCTTCATTGGAAGCCACAAAGAAGAGAGAACTATTGTATACGGTCATATAGTTAATGTCTGAACAGTTGATATTGGGATAAAGATCTTTTATTTTTGTAGTTCCTGATTCCGTTCCATTTGTGACCCAAAGTGGGTTGCCTAAATTGGTTTCCATGGCGTCGAAATAAACTAAGCCGTTATATTCTACGATATTTTTCGTCTCGCTATTCAGAGATTCAACCATGGCATGGGCGTATCCTGCCGTATTGAAGTTAGAAAGGTCGGAAACAAAAACGGATGCAAAGTGAGAAAGGCTATTGTAAGCGGTGAAAAACAAATGAGTAGGATCTAAAAGAACTAAGTTTTTTGGACCAGAGCTTGTCGCTCCGGGGAACAAGTCCTTATAAAGCATTGTACCGGCCGGAGTACCATCGGTGATCCAAATTTCTTGGCCGTAAAGATCGGATTTAACTGTGAATAATACATTTGAACCAACTGTAACAAAATTTGAAGGAGAACTTCCAACGGTACCCGCATAGATATCCTTCAACAATTCAGTTCCGACCTGAGTTCCGTCAGTTACATACAGTTCAAGGCCTTCTGTAGCATTGCTTGCGGTAAATAGGATTTTGTTACCGATTCTGGCTGCGAATGAAGGAGAACTGCTGTTGGCATTTCCGCCGGTAGATCCTGGATAGATATCTTTTAACTTAACAGCGTCGCCGTTAACTCCAGAGCTTGAATACAGTTCGCAGTCGTAACCATTTGTACACGCGTTGTACACAAGTTTAGTTCCTCCAATTACGCCCAAAATGGAACCGGTAGTTACTGATTGAGTCACTTTTGTAGTACCCGCGGGCGTACCATTAGTTAGATAATAACCCGTTGAAGTCCCGGAATTTTCATACGAAAAGTAAATTACAACTTTATTATTTAAAATCAACTGTGAAGCTGCTGTAGCATAGGAGCTCATACTGCCAGGATAGATATCTTTGAGCATATTTGTTGTCGCATTTGATCCGGCTGTGGCATAGAGTTCAGTCCCATAACCGCTATAGCTAGCTTTGAAAATAAATATAGCCATTGTAGATAAACTGCACATCTAGAGAGTCCCAAAACGTAGAAGTATCCGAATTGGCAGTCACAATTAAAGTATTATTTGCCGGGTTACCGTCGGTTTTGTAAAGTTGGCCTCCACCCATCATATTGTAATCCGAGAAATAGATATCGTCCCCATATCCAAAGACACTATTGTTATATGTTCCTTGAGTGCCAGGCATCGATTCGAATAGCATTTTTGTTCCGGACGTTGTTCCGTCAGAGACATACATCTCAACTCCATCCAATGTCGTGGACGCGTTGAAATAAATCTTGTCTTTGTGTGCGAGCAAAATACTTATGCTCGAGGATTTTGAACCAGGTTCAAGATCCTTAACTATCTGAGTTCCTTGCTCTGTCCCATCGGTGCGCCATAGTTCAGTACCTTCACTTGCTGTGGTTGCGGTAAAAAACACATAGGGGCTTGATGAGGTATTATTAAAACTTGCTATCGCCGACGAGCCAGGACCCGGCTCTATGTCTTTCAATAGTTTTGTTCCATTTAGAGTTCCATCTGAAACCCACAGTTCAGACCCATTGGCTGCATCTGTACCGACGTAAAATATTTTTCCTAGCGCAGAAATTTTATTAACTGTGGCTGGATAAGCATTGAACTCTTTTAAAAGTTTTGGGCCAGTAGATATTGCTCCACCGGGAATCGCGCCGCCATCATTATCATTCAAGGTAATATTTAAAACCCCTGGCTCAGCACGAATAGAGGGATCAGCAGCAGAAATTGAAAAACTCCAGTGCTCTTGATCCTGCAGCTGAGAATCATCGATAGTGTTTAGAACAACACTTTTAGATGTTGAGCCCGCAGGAATCGTGATCACAATAGGAATTGGATTAAATCGAATATAGCTAGAACCCGTAGTATTTAAAGTTAAATAAATAACAGTGTCTTCGTTGCGGACGGGATTTACAGCTACGTTAATAATAGCTACTGAGCCTTCCGTGATAGTTACGTCAGTAATATCTACGGTGATCTTTTGAAAGCTAGCGGGAACCAAAGTTCCTTTACCTAATTCTGAATCAAGACTTTTTAACGACGCATTAAAGGTACATCCTGAAAGCATCGTAAATAACAAAACTTGAATAATTTGGGCTCGGGTTTTTTTCAAAATATCCTCACTTGTTAACCTTTCGTCAAAAAGTGGCTAAGACTTTAGTGTACAATTGGAAAAAAGTTATACAGAAACTGAATGATTATGGACGTATCAAAACGAAGCATTATTTTGAAAACTGTTTCAACCAAAGATTCAAAGAACGTGAATAATTAAATTTTTTGCGCTCTAAATGGTTAGGTAAAAATACGTAGTTCTCAATATGAGAGTTGTTTTCGACGTAGTTAACATAAGATAATTGAGTCGTATTTTTTTCAGCGCGCGCCAAAATTTGGTGCTTCGGCAGGTGAGATTTTATTTTGTTATATGTTTTTGAATCCACAGCTACGCACGTTTGCAAATCACCAAGATCACTTTCAATAAAGTACTGCATCGGAATTGAATGTCGTTCCCGATACGAATTTAATTTCGGTGACAATTTTATTTGCGCAATATCTATTTTAAAACTGACATTGTTTAGCTGTGCCAAGGTTAGCAATGTATTATAAATACCATCACTTGTATCCATCGAGGCTTTAAAATATTTTCGAAATTCGTGGGTCACTTTCCAAGTGGGTGATGGTCTGAATTGCCGTTCCCAGTTATTTCGAGATTGATGTTTTAGATAGTCATATGCTAGTGCGGGGCCGTTACCTAAAAAATTTCCAAATAGTATAACAAGGTCACCAGGTTTAATTCCAAGCCGAGTTAACGGTCGTGTCGAAGCTTGTCCAAGAATCGTCGTCGTTAATACTGTTTCGCTGGATGAACCTGAGTCACCGCCAAGCAATGGAATATCAAACGTCTTTAAGGCTTTAGAAACGGCAGCGTAGACCCGAGTTTTCACACGTCCGCTATGGGCTTTTTTCCACTGCGCCGAAATCAGCATCCCAATCGGTTTTGCCCCAGAAGCCGCTAAATCGGAAACAGAATTGGCTACAGCAAGATAACCCCAAGTTTCAGGCTGTTTATACAAACCAGTATGAATTTCCACGGCCAACGAATCCGTAGAGCTGGCCAAAAACAGGTCTTTTTTAATCTGCACCACTTCTGTATCGCTCGTATTAAACGTATTCAGCTGCTGGGGATTGCGGGGACTTGATTGATAGAGTTTTTTAAGGCCGTCATATTCGTTCACGCGCCCATTTTATGACCATCGCTATGTAAGCGGTCAACTACGCATATGGCCAAGTGGTTCTACGAATAGTTGTATCGTGCTCGCGAACCGTTTAATTTAGGGGCATGAAAACGACCATTTTAGTACTCTCCATGCTGCTTTTTGTGGGTTGCACGACATCTTCGAAAAACCCAAAAGTTTCTCTAGATAAAATGCAAAAAGAAAACATGAATGTTGAAAAAGACGTCAAGACAGCGATGCCAGCTGAAGGTTTAAAAGCCAATCAGAAAGAAAAAATTGCGTTCTTAAATATTCATGATTTTCCAGACAGTGCCTTGTTATCTGCAAAAGCGAAAATGAATCCACCGGATATGGCTCTTGATGAAGCTAAATCATTGCAAATGGACCGTGCGGAAATTTTGCGCCAAGATTTGGTTACATTTTGTGATGACTGCCAAAAATTTGAAGTGTTGCTACCAATCGAAAAATTATCAGAAAATCAGTTCAACTTTTTCTTTGATAAAATTTTCTTACGGCAAGAAGTAAGCTTAGCTGAAATTTCGGAACTAACAGGCGAACTTGCGGATTATGATAAACTAGTTTTGGTTTTAAGTTCTGAAGACTACGAGAAAAATCGCGGTCAAAGCAAATGTAATGACGTAATTGCGATCACTGAAGCATTTATTAAATCTGAAGTTTATGTTTTTGATCTGAAAAAGAAGACCACGCTAGCGCGTATGAACATCAATCTTTCAAACAAAGATTACTTGTTCTATGTTAAAAAAGATTCCGCGGATAAATCGCCGGCGAATTCTTTAAAAGAAGTTAAGGAAAATACAATTAAGACTTTGTTGAACGATGTTCGCTATGATGATGTATATCCTTATCCGATTGCGTCTGAATCGTTGACTTTGTTTCACTATTTCTACAATGAATTATGTAAATCTCTTTTTATGGATGCTGGATGAAAAACTTAGATGATCTTTTAAATATAGCTGCTGAACGTCGTGATACTGATTGGGAAAATCAGTTCTTTGTTCAATTCACTAGCAGTTCAGTAAATATCTTGTCCCCAGATCCACAAGTAGGCCCAGATAACTGGCCTTACCTGTTAGTTGAATCTGACATGGATGCTAAAGAGTCAGTACAAAAAATTCTTCATTGGTTGCACGACAAGGGCATTGGCTTGGTATTAAACCCGACTGAAGAATATCCAGATTATGTTTTCACATATGGAATGATTTGGCATTTTAAAGAAACAGGATTGTTTTACAAAACGATTGATCAAATTAAACCGGAAGTCGTTGAAATCCAAAAAAATGCGTCGATTTATTATGGACAGCCATCAGAATCATTCATGCCGACATACGTAAGAAAAATACTATTAGATTTTTTCCGTGATCAAGGTTTGTTAGGTGTGAAAATCAATTTGCTATCTGACGATAACAAGAATTTCGATTTATGTTTTTCTTTAGAATCACTAGGAAATCCGCCTACAAAAGAACATCAGGGGATTGCTGAGGCGATCAGTTGGTTTCTACCGCCTCATTATTCTATAGTATTGATCAGCGAAACGGGCTTGCCGCCATTTGGCGCGCTTTAGCTACTGAGTATCTTTGTCTAACTCACCGGGTTTTGGTAGCAAGTCCATCAGACATTCGCGCCAATATTCGGGGGCATCATCAGAATAATCTACGGCAATGTGAAACCCTTGTTTGCCTAAGAATTTCGTTCTTTTAATTTCACCGCTGATTTCCATGTTCATAGGTTCTAGTTTCAAGTAGACACGATTGCCTAGCAGACAATCTAGATTCAAATTGCCCCGTAGTGATTGAGGAATTAAATCGTCCCTTAATACCGTCAGCAGAAGGCCAGTGGATGAGGCTTCTACGATTTGGCAGTTCTTTGCGATCTTGGCTAGATCATCTAGTGAAGCCATGTAGGAAACTTTTATTGGTTCGACTTCTTTTCTAGGAGCCGATCGTGTATCTTTGTATGCCGGCTTTTTGGCTTTCGGAGTTTTTGCTGGCTTCTTCGCTGTTTTTTCCATTTGTGTCCCTCTTTCAGGTGTTGCTGAATAAGTATTCGGACAGCTCTAGACTTAAGTTAAGCGTTTATTTCCTAACTAATTCGATTTGGCATCTTTAATTTATACAGTGTCGAAATAGTAGACATAAAACGGATAGATTTTTTTGACTTAACATTACGCGTGTAAAGTAGTTCTTCAGGCGTCTGTTTAGAATTCAATATTGGATTTAGCAATGGCCAGCTGGTAGTCATCGTTGAAAATGCAAATGCCATCTATTTTAGATATCGCAGATCGTTTTGATGAAGTCTTAATAGTGGTTGTAAATGTTGCCGTTTTATAAAAGGGTATCTTTTCGTCAGTCGCAGTAATCAGGCTTGTTACGGTGATTTCTGTGACTGCTTTGGGTTGAATGATGAACGGAACCGACTTAAAAGCAGCCTCTTTGATGGACCAAAGCAATTGGAAATTTGGATCCAAAGACACTTCTTTGGGCTCACAAACGCGTTCAACAATTGGTTTTAGAATGCGAGCGCGATTTTCAAAATCAACACCGACTGGTGCTGAATCTAAAACAAATACTCCGACATCTTCCGTGTGTGATAGTGAACTGTAGAAATCTTTTGCAGGAACGCCAATTTTTTGAGGAACATTTCGCAGATCCAAAGCATCTTCGAACACGAAATTTTTTTTATCTTTTAAGTAATTGTACAAAGCGGTACGCAATTCAAAACGGTTTTTAGTTTTCTTTTCGAACGGATCGCGTGACTTAGTTTTAAAAGGAAAGATCTCAAGATAGAAGTCAGGTCCCATGACCGGTGATGCGAAGGTATTTATTTCTACAGAAGCAGCGTGCATTTCCTACCCGAACGTATCAGGCAAATACTGTGGGCCATGATACACTTTCACCTTGAGCGATTTTCATCATTCGATCAAGTGAAACTTGTGCCTTCAAACGGGTGGCTTCATCTACCTTTACTTCAGGTTTTAGAGTTTCAATAGCGTGTTTTATTTTTTCTAAATCATTGAGTTTCATAAAAGGACAATCATTACAAAGACATCCTTTATCCTCTACGGGCGCTTGTATCAATTCAACGCCGGGACGGGCCTTTTTCATCTGATGAAAAATTCCAGTTTCAGTCGCGACAATAAATTTTTTCTTTGGATTTTTTACAACTTCTTCGAGCAGTCTAGAGGTCGAGCCGATCACATGGGCGTATTGCAAGACTGAAGCTTCGCACTCGGGATGGGCAATTACCAAGGCATCTGGGTGCTGCATTGTCAGTTCATGCAGGCGGCGAGCATTGAACAGGACGTGCACTTGGCACGAGCCATTCCACATTTCCATCGGGCGATTTAATTTTTTACTAAGGTAATTTCCTAAATGTTGGTCAGGACCAAACAAGATTTTTCGATCTTTAGGAATCGAGTTAATAATTTTCTCGGCATTAGATGACGTGATGATCACATCAGAAATGGATTTCACTTCAGCGCTCGAATTAATATACGTTACCGCGATGGCTTCAGGGTTTGCCTTTCTCCAAGCGTAGTATTTATCAAAGGGTGAACTATCAACTAGGGAACAACCAGCATTGATATCGGGAACAAGGACTGTTTTAGTAGGATTTAAAATTTTCACGGATTCGGCCATGAATACAACGCCAGCTAATAAGATAATGTCGGCTTTTTCTTGTTGGCCTTTTTGAGCTAGAAAATAACTATCACCCACATGATCTGCAAGATCCTGTATGGCGCCGTCTTCATAGAAGTGGGCCAATATCGTAACGTTTTTTTTCTTTTTAAGTTCGCGGATTTCCTGAGCGAGATCGTAGCCCACAGTATGTGTCCTTTAGAGCTTAAAGATTAGCTCCACCTTTAAGAACGTTGATAATCGATTTTGAAGCGCTTCGTAGCGATTCAAAGACTCCCGTGCCGTCGTTGGCAATGGCTTCAAATTCTGGCGAGTTATAGTGGTTTAAAGAAGCTCTGAGTTCAGGCAATGAAGCTGCGTTTGGTAAATCGCGCTTGTTATACTGCATGATCAAAGGGATTTCTTTAATATCATAACCTTGCTGTTCGAGATTGATTTGTAAATTTTTGAAGGCTTCTAAGTTTTCATCCATACGCTCGATTTGCGAGTCAGCGACGAAAATGACGCCATCTAAACCTTTTAATATCAATTTCCTTGAAGCATCGTAAACGACTTGGCCTGGCACTGTGTATAGATGGAACCTGGTTTTAAAACCACGAATTTCACCAATGTTCAGCGGAAGGAAGTCAAAAAACAATGTTCGCTCGGTTTCAGTGCTTAGATTCATTAATTTAGATTTTTGGTCCGGAGTGGTTTCTTTGTAAACCCATTGCAAGTTAGTCGTCTTACCACCTAAAGAAGGGCCATAGTAAACGATCTTACAGTGGATCTCTTTAGCATTATAGTTAATAAACGACATACATCTCCATATCAATTTGTTCGCTTTTAGCGAAACTCGTCCGTGTGTTCTTTATAATTGTACCCTGTTTTCTAAAGCGCGGCTCATCGTGCGATCATCAATGAAATCGATATCGCCGCCAATAGGTACCCCGTGTGCAATTCTTGATAATTTGATTCCAGAATTCTGTAGGATTTTAGTTAAATACAAAACAGTGGTATCGCCTTCAAGATCCGCATCCAAAGCCATGATGATTTCACGAATTGGATGATCAGTAGTTGATTGATCTTGGATACGTTTTAATAATTCTCTGATTTTTAAATCTTCAGGAGTAATGCCATCAAGTGGTGACAAGGCTCCGTGAAGTACGTGATAGCGTCCACGAAATGCGCCCGAGGCTTCGATACGCATGACGTCTGATGGCTCTTCTACTAGGCAGATCATATCATTCTGACGGTGCGAATCTTTGCAGAATCGGCAGATGTCACTATCTGTGTAGTTAAAGCATCGAGGACATTCGTGCACTTCGGATTGAACGCGTTGAAGTGCATCGCTTAGATCGGCCGAGTACTGTTCACGAGATTTCAAAATGTAATACGCTAGGCGCTGGGCCGTTTTAGGTCCAATGCCTGGTAATTTAGTCAATTCGTGAACAAGTTTCTCTAGAGCCGAAATGTGTAGCATTAAAACATTCCTGGGATGCCCATGCCGCCAGTGATTTTTTCCATCTCTTTAGCCATAGTTTCTTTTGCTAGTTTAAGTGCATCGTTCGTTGCCGATACTACCATTTCTTCTAGCATTTCCGCATCGCCTGATTTGAAAACATCAGGATTGAATTTTACAGATACAAGTTTGTTATCGCCAGTTACAATCGTCGTAACTGCGCCGCCACCAGAAGTTCCCGTAAATTCTTGTTTACCGATTTCTTCTTGAGTCTTTTTCATCTTTAGTTGCATTTGATTGGCTTGCTTCATTAACTGAGCCATGCCGCCGCCGCCCATACCCTTCATCGTTCTTCTCCCGTTTGTGGGCGCATTCTAAAAGCCCGTGATCCTTCGTTGCCTTCGTCGGCCCACTTGTGCGACGTAGCTGTGCTACGTCTCCGCGGGGCTCTCCTCGTCGCCTCGGCTGACGGGCTTTTAGAATGCGCTCCTTGTTTTCTATTTCTTAGAGTCAGGTTTTATTTCGCTGACGCTTTTTACTGTTCCGTTGAAGACCCTTTGTGCTGCTAGTACTTTGGGGTCGTTCATTATTTTTTGTTTTACTAGCTCTTCACTTTGCATGGTTTTTTTCTGCACCATTACTTGGGCAGAGGTACCTTGAGATTCGCCGCTAGCTGATACCATA
>CAZCHT010000006.1:0-60167 GCA_964498705.1 uncultured Bdellovibrio sp.
AGCGAGCCTAAAAAATTATTTTCTAAATACAGCCGTGTATTAAAAGGCAATCCACAATTGTTTGCGGCGGCTGGCGTAATCACATTCGAAAAATCAGCGGATATGAGTATCGCCCGCGCAGTACTTGCGAACAAACCATCTAAAGATACGTTTGAAACGCAAATCTTAGCGCGCTCAATGGAAATCAAATCATTTGAACAGTTGCAAAAGAAACTGGGCTCAACTCCCCTGGTGGGACGTTCTGATCGTTTAATCCAAAAGAACTTGGTTGAACGTATCAAGCTGATCAAGCAACTAGAGAAACGCTCACAATCCGCGATTCAAAAGAAAGATACATCATTGCAGTTAATACTACTCGCACAAGTGTATCACGAGAATTCAAAGCTCGTTCAAGACATCCTGGCGTTGCCAGCGCCTAAGCAATTAGATGCGGCTCAAAAGAAATTCTATCAAGAACAAGTACAACTTCAAGTTAAGCCGTACATAACCCAAGCGATCACAGTTAAAGAAAAAGTGGCCGAAATGTGGGATGTCGCGATTAAACAAGCTGTATTCAAAGATCTATTCGATTTAGCTGAGGAATCAACTAAGCCAGGTTCGCTCTTAGCCTCAGCGGAGATTGAAAAATTAAAGAAAGCCGCTGAGCAAAGCGGTCAGAAAGAGAATCCATTTATAAACTTTACTCGTGAGCGACACAAAGTGGCGACCGAGGCCAATCAGCTGCAAAAGAGCATTGTGGAAGATCCTTTTAATTTCAATGACATAGAGAAATTGAAATCACTTCAAAAGGCTCTAGGACGCGGCCCAATGGTTGCTTACTTAGAATCTCGACTTAACTCGCGGGGAGGTAGAAATTGAAAACACTAATAATTCTAGTTTCATTACTAGCTGTGGGAACTGTTTCAGCATCTACGTCGGCATCTCACAAAACTAAGAAGGCCGCTGCTAAGCCAACGACAAGTTTTTTATCTAAAAAGACAATGGCAAAGACTGAGGCTTCACAAGTTAGCACTGCAGAAAAAACGCCTGCGCCGCAACCAAGTAAGTCTGGTTTATCTACTGACGTTCGTTTCGGCGATCAATCCGTAGGTGGTAAATACCAGTTACCAATGGAAGCTCTGTCTGTCGTAGAAAATGAAAAATCAATCGATGATCTAATTGGGGTACGCAAAAATTTTCAAGATCGCGTAACGCGTACTAAAGGGATGAGGTAATCATGGCATCATCAACTCACAGAGATATCTACTTTTTAGAAAATGAACAGGGTCAAGCCGTTCGCGCCGTTGAATGGCAGACAAATGAACTGAGCTTTATCCTACGTCACGACACTCGCCGCATGGAAGTATGCAGTGATGTCCAAGCTTTGAAAAAAGCAGGTGTTGAATTCACAGTTCTAGAGTCAGTAGACAAAAAGTTTTTTAATCTTAAGAAACGCTACCCTATTCGTTCTATCACAGGCGAATTAAGTCTTGTGGCAGATACTGAAGAAATTCAGCCGAACGTTGAATTATCTGAAGATGATTCTAAGGAATTCATAGTTATATTGAAGAAAACAGCTGCTGCTGCCGTATTCGTAGCTTTGTTTTTATTAGGTATCAGCTATTTTGCTTCAAGCACAACTCCTCCCAAAGAAGAGTTAGAAATCGTTCAGGTTTTAGATCGTAAACAAATCGAAAAACCACCGGTTGTTGTAGCTGCCTCTGAAAAGCAAATACCGAAACAAAAAATCGCTCGTATCGTTAAGCCAAAGAAACAAGAGAAAAAACCAACAGCGCAAGTGACCCGTCGTAAAAACACAAATATCGCAGTCGCTAAAAAAGCTCCTAATGTAGCTCAAATGGGCGCTCTAGGAATTTTAGGTAGCATGCAGAAGTCCAACCAAAAAGGTGGCTTGCAAGTGAACCAAGCGCAAACAACTGCGGGAATCGGACGTGGTGGTTCAGCCGGTAGCGGCGGTGTTCAGACGTCAATCTACTCTAAAGGTATGTTCGCAGCGCCGCTAGGTTCTGGCAACCGCGCCAATGGCGGTGGTGGCTATGGAACTAAAGGTAAAGGCGGCGGTCGTGCGGGCTACGGCAAAGTCACTTTAGTGGGTGCTGGCGGCACTTCGAATTCATTCTTTGAACCGATTGAAAGTGAAGCATGGACTGAAGGCGGTCTTGATCGCAATGCGATCGCAGCTGTTATCAACCGTCACTTAAGCGAAGTTAGATTTTGCTACGAGCAAGGTTTGCAAAAGAAACCTAATTTATCTGGTCGCGTATCTATGAATTTCATCATCGGTGCATCAGGTAGCGTAACGACAGCTAAAATCAACAATTCAAGTCTAGGTCACGCGCCAGTTGAAAACTGTATCCGTGATCGCTTGAAAACTTGGAAATTTCCTCAACCACATGGCGGCGTAAACGTAAAGGTTAACTATCCTTTCGCATTACGACGTGTAACGGATTCTTAATAAGGGGTGCTATTTATGAAAACTAAACTGATCAAATCATTATTGATATTATCGACAGGCACCCTACTGACTTCGTGTATGGGGCAATCGTCTGATCCAATGGAAAAATACTCTGGTTTAAAATCAGGGATGCCAACGTCAGAACAGTCTGAATCACAAAAATATGTTCCCGAAGTTTTCACTTCAGCGACGGTTCCGGTAGGAAATGAATTCGCCGATTTAAAACTACAAGGTACAAATGAGGTGAACAACGCTAACTTCCTTGAAGGCAAAGAGGGCGTTCTTTATTTCAAATTGACTGCGAAATCACAAAAGATCACTGAATTTAAAATGGAAGTATCGGATTTCCCAATCAGCTCACGTCCAACATTGGTCGCAACTACACTACAAAACGTTCACGGTTTAAAATGGACTCCGCCATTGGGTGTGATTCCAAATGGCCAAACTTCGGCCTCTTTTAAATTAAAATTAAGAACGACAGCGACTAAAACGACCGATGGCAATTTAATGGGTATGATGAAAGAAGACGTTATCGACGTACACGTTGTTAAAGACAACAGCATCCCGACCATCATTGGTAAAACTAAATTGGATAATGGCATCGATGAAGGTCAATCTCTTCCATTCACGGTTGATATTGAAGACAAAGCATCGGCTACAAGTCCTAATATTCCTGAAATCCGTATCTCTCCTTATGTTTACTCGAACACAGAAGCCTTCCGCGTAGATGGCTCTCGTTATTTGACATTGGATTACAGCAAATCGGTTAATCCCGCACGCATCGGAACTTCGAAAACAGCTTGGCGCTTTTTCTACGTGTTAAAAGTAGATGAACTTCCTTTAGATCGCGATCGTCGCGGTATCGAAAATCCGTTATCACCAGCCGTGGATGTATGTTTCCATATTATGGTTGATAGCGTGATCGGTACAAAATCGATCAAAGAACAAGTTTGCTTCAAAGGTCGCTATGCGGCTCAGTTACCATTGATCCAATGGGAAAACGAAGCTCTTAAAGAAATCAAAGCGGGCGCACCTACAGTTATCAAATTCAAAGCGATCGCAGGAAATGGTTTAGGCCAAGTTAACATCAAAAATATGGCGAAACAAATTTCAGGCCTTCCAGGCAAGAAAGATTTAATCTGTGCTCCTGAAAGCGCGACAAATCTGTCTCTTCAAATGTGTGAATTAACTTGGGCTCCAACGTGCGTGAAAGCGCCGTTAACTAAAAAACTGAGTTTAAAAATTGATTCTGTGACTGGCAAGAAATCGAAATCGGAGACATTTGTTAGAGAGTTCGTAGTGATTCCTTCGGAAGAAAACTGCCCAGCTCCAGTGGCTAAAACGCCAGCTAAGCCCGCGGTTAAAGCCGAGACGCCAGCAGCTAGCAAACCAGCTGCGAAGGTAGAGACTCCGAAAGCTAAAATTCCAGCGAAACCAACACCAGTAAAGGCGCAACAAGCGACTGAAACAGGAGCTGCACAATGAGAAACTTAATTCTAACTTCGACTCTAGTTATCTCGATGCTGGCGCCGACGTTTGCGTTAGCCCAAGGTAGTGCAAAGAAAGATCTTAAAAGTGAATTTAGCACTCTCGGTGACAACCGTGACGTGGTTGAGCGTGTTAAGAACATGGATACAAACCAAAAAGTTCGCGTGGTTCAAAATCGTTTAGTTGACCGCAACAACCGTGTGGAACTTGCGGGTAACTATGCATTCAATGGCGGTGGTGATAGCTACGTAAAAACACAAAACGTAGGTGCTCGGATAGAGTATCATATCAACCCACGTTGGTCTTTAGGTGCCCAATATCAAAAGTCATACAATACATTGTCTCCAGAAGGTGAAAACCAATTGGACGCCGCTCTTGCCGATCAAAAAATTAATCCAGGTAGCACTAAAAAATACCCAGCGATTGATTACACTCTAGATACACAATTAGCTACGATCAGCTTCTACCCTATTTACGGAAAGATGAATCTTTTCGACACTGGGATCGCACAGTTTGATATGTATATTCAACTGGGTTACGGCAAAATGAATTTATTCACGGGGTCTACTGATGTAACTTCAATCGGTTTGGGCTCAGGTGTGTGGTTAAATCAAAGACTAACCACTCGCTTAGAAGCAAGATACCAACAGTACGAGGACTTATTACTGACTGATCACCGAAAACAAAATAATCTGCAAGTTGTTGCTAGCTTAGGTATTCTTGTATGGTAAAAACAGTCGCTAACCTATTACTCACTTTATCGATGCTTGCCACGTTTGTCGCAGGCTCAGTGGCTTTCGCTGCTGGTAGCGATAAAGATAAAATGAATAAGGCGCGTGAGCTTTATGCTAATGGTAAGCTCGAGGCCGCGGTAGAGATTTATTCAAAAATCCAACCAAGTTCTGATTTTTGGTTAGAAGCTTTGGAAGAGCGCGCTTGGGCGCACACTCGCCAGGGTAAATTTGAAGAATCTTTAGCCGATTTGCAATCGATTACATCTCCGGTTTGGGCACCACAAGTGGGTCCTGAAACATATATGTTATCAACTTTCGTATCACTAAAAATCTGCGCCTACAAAGATGTAACTAAAAAGATCGAGATCTTCAAAAAACGTATGCTTCCCCGGGTGGATGCTTTACAAACAATGATTGATCAACCGATGTCTGAAGAGACTTGGACGACGTTATCAAAAATGAAGAAATCGAATCTAACAATGAGTGGTTTAGGACAACAAGCCGAAAAATATCCGCGTTATTTCTACCGCGATCTTGAACTAGAATCATTGGTTAAAAAAGGTTCACGCGATAAAGCGCAAGCCCGTTTGAAAGCTTTAGCAAAACAAGATTTAGCTGAAATCGAAACGAACTTGAAAAAAATGAAAATTATCGATGTGGAGTTGATCCAAAACGTTTTAACAATGGATAAAGATCAAGAGGCTAAAAACAAGAAATTGAAATTTTCTGGTATCGATAAAAATAAAAGCATGACGTTCCCGGTAAGCGACGAAGAAGTTTGGGTGGATGAAGTTGGGCATTTTGAAGTGAAAACGGATAATTGCCCGTACAAAGGGGCCTCTTTATGATGACTAAAAATTTAACTCTCGCTTTAGCAACCACTGTGTTGCTGGCCGCGTGTGGTGTTAAATCACCTCAGCGCCAAGCACCTCCAGAAAAATTTAGCGAAGTCACAGCCGAAGTGACTCAAGAAGCTGTTTTACCAGATCCAAAGGTAAATATCCTTTTCGTTGTTGATAACTCAGGCTCTATGAAGGGGTATCAAGCGAAAATGGCGGCTAATATTCAATTGTTCGCCGAGACATTTTTTGAAAACTCTCGTGTTGATTACAGAATCGGTGTGGTTCCCGTTTATGACTCAAAATACCTAAACGATAAAACTGTGTACGTTCCATCGGGCGTAAGAAGAATGAACGCACTTGGTGAATTGGTAACGTTAAAAGGCGCGGACGGAAAAAGTATCTCAGATCAATTATTTATCACTCGTGATACACCAAATCCTAAAGAGGTTTTGAAAAACACGGTAATGATCGGAACGCAATGGGGTCCTGAAGCGGAAGAATCTTTCTCTCCCGTTTTGGCCGTAACTGATCTGAAAACAAACCTAGAGAAAAACAAAGGCTTCTACCAAGCCGATGCGTACCTTGCTGTAATTTTCTTAACAGACGCAGATGATGTGACTCCGGGTTTATCCGCTGAAGATTTTTATCAACAGTTAGTAGATCTTAAAGGTGGCGATCGTTCTAAAGTTTTGATCGCAGCCGCATTACCTAATCGTGATAACAATAGCGCTAGCTGTGCAAAAGATGGCCGTGGTCCGGTTCAAGCCTTCCCTTCGCTACTGTCAGTCTCTGGCGGGATCTTTGCGGATTTATGCTCACGTGATTTCGGATCTCATTTAGCAGAATTTGGTCACAACTTAGTACAGCGTGTAGCCGCTCAGAAACGACAATTAGACTACACTCCAGACATTACAACTTTGAAAGTGTGTTTCTCAAAAGCTAAGACATGCCAATCCACTGTATCAACAGCGGATGAACAAATTTTAGAACGTCCTCGGGATTACGCATTTAATCCGGACACGAACGAAATCGTTCTTAGCCCGTATTTAAAATTGCAACGTATTGAGGGCGCGAGTTTACGTATCAGTGCTAAGCCTGTGAGCTTAGGAAACTATAAAAGCGATCGCGTGACGCCGATTAATCGAGTGATTCGCTAGGTTTTGGGATTTAGTACCCTAATCAAATTTAGACTTTATAAATTAAAACCCGATGATTTTCCAATCATCGGGTTTTTTATTTTCAAACATCAAATGCCAACTGATCACCCACCTGAGGTGGCCGCTTGAAATGCTCTGAGTTGAGCTCAATGTCCATTGCATTTAACCCTAATTTCCGTGTCGTCAGCTTAAATAAATTTCGAATGTTTTCGGCACGAGGACCAGAACCACGCATGCGATCACCAAATTCTGAACTGTTCAGTTCACCATCGCGAATATCACGAACGGCGCTCATGATTTTATCATACCGCTGCGGACGATGAGTTTGCACCCACTCTTGAAATACGGGCAGCACCGCGCCCGGCATTCGCAGCATTCCAAGACCTGCCATCTGTGCGCCCGCCCCCTTGGCAGCATTCAAAATCAAAGGTACTTCATGATCAGTCAAACCTGGAATCACGGGCGCGACATTCACTCCGGTAGGAATTCCGGCTGCGCTGAGTTTTGCGATCGCGGCCAGCTTTGCGGCTGGCGTAGATGTCCGTGGCTCTAAACTGCGAGCAAGGTCCGCATCGAGTGTAGTGATCGAAAGAAACACTATACAACCGTTCCATTCGGCCATCTCTTGAAGAATATCGATATCCCGAGTCACAAGGGCGTTCTTAGTTATCATCGCTACTGGATTTTTAAATTCACTCAAAACTTCCAAACATCCACGAGTCAGTTTTAATTTGCGCTCGACAGGCTGATAACAATCCGTTACCCCACTCATGAACAGCTGCTGCCCTTCCCAAGACTTTTTCATCAAAGCTTCGCGTAATAGTTGAGGGGCTTCGTATTTAACATGAATTTTAGTTTCAAAATCAAGACCCGCAGAATAACCAAGATATTCATGCGTCGGCCGCGCATAGCAATACGCACAGCCATGTTCGCAACCACGATAGCAATTGATTGAAAAATCGAAACAGACATCAGGGCTATTGTTTTTGGTGATGATAGTACGAGACGTGTCTTTGATTATCTCGGTCAAAAGCATCGAGCATTCTTCCTCGAGAAGATAATTATCATGATCCTCTTCCGTCGCCTCAAAGTGGGTGGAAAGAAAACGATTGGCGATGTTGCTCGAAGCCCCGCGACCTCGAATATCCTTGCGGAATTCTTTAGACATTTACATATTATTTACATATCGATAAGAAAGCGCAAGTCCTGATTTTAAGCTGGGGAATTGCCTAGTGATTGCTATAGCTCTCACGATAACGAGCTGCGCAACCACTGCGGTTATGCGGTGCTTTCTTTTAGTTCTTAAATAGGTCAGTGGCAACGGACATCAGCTTCAGCACGGTTTGACTTTCACAGGCGTCTTTCATTAAAGACCGAGCCGTCAATCCGGCCGTCGGCAACGGAATTTCTACGTTATACTGCTCTTCACTCGGCCATTGAGCATACGCTACGTATGTTCCATCTTGATCTCTGTGAAGACGCGATCCCAGGCTTCCCCTAGTGGTATAGATAAATTCAGTAACGATAGCCCAGTTTTCTTCAAACTGTTTCTCGAAGCCGGTTTTTACTTTGAACTCGTATAATGCAATAAACATTAGACTACATCGCCTGCTTAGCGCGCACTTCATTGGCCGCAGGCAGACTCTCCGTACCCATCCACTTATCCCAAAACGTAAATATAAAGCTATAGTTACAATCTGACTTCTGGTGGTGATAAATATGATGAGTCGTCGTGTTCATGTATTTCAATACTGGATGCTGTCTCCAGCTCACTGGGAAGAAATCGTAACCCAAGTGGATAACACCGTTGTATGTTACCGAAAACACGACAAATACAAATAGCGCCATAGGATGCCAAGGCATGATTAGCATCAGGATACCAAAGAAACCCGCACTCATCGCTGATTCACCAACGTGAAATGCATAGGCAGCCCACGGAGTGGTGTTAACAAATTGATGATGAACTACATGAGAGCGATAAACGAATTTACTTTTGTGCATTAGAACGTGGGACCAATAAAAAGTCGTGTCTGACCAAACACAAAAAATGACTACTGAGAATATCGTGTAGAACCATCCATACTTCGCCACATCTGTGTACATCATTGAATGCCCAGCTTTAGCCGATAACATCACGATGACGGCAACAATTGTGTATATAATGTAAGTTGAAAATGTCAGAAGAGCTTCTTTAGCTGGCTTTGCTTTGGCTGCGCCGATAGTTGGGACTCTGTATTTATCCATCCACGGTCGTTTGAACACCCAGAAAATTAAATATAAACCACCTAAGATAACGATCCCGCGCGTAGCACTGGCCATATATTTTTCACCGGCGAATTTCAAGATGGGTAGCAAGTCTGACAGCTGCATAGTCTTCCTTTTAAAATGTAATTTTCTGTCACGAGCTCTATCCGAGCCAGGCATTCCTGTACAGATTCTTTAAGATGAGCTTTCTCCTTGCGAAATCATTTCACAGCAGAAGCAATACACTCGTCCTGAGTCCTTTTTTTGACGATTTTCCAACATTTATTTATGTCTCACATCAGCGCTCGTTATAGTGCGATACCTTGTGCCAAACCATTAAAATGCTTGGGATTTCCGCAGTCCTGGATGACACTTTTCTCATGTTATTTTTATCTTCCAAGGGGGGAAGTTATGGTTCGAACAAAATGGATTTTATTATTCATCGCCTGCGCGATGAGCACAAGCCAAACATTGGCCCAGACACAATTGTCGGCCGATGATCTTGAGCTAGAACAACGTGTGATGAGCACGGCGAAAACACAAGCGCAAGTCAACGTAGCGCCTAAGCCAACACTGGCCCATCTTCAAAGTTTCTTGAAGAAAGGCCAAACAAGTCAGCCAAAATGTGTGGACGCTAAAAAAGTTCCATTCGCTGATAAATATTTACTAACGTACGATGCTCAAGGAGCTCCTTGCCGAATCTACGATCTATCATTTCCAAACTTAAAAGCAGTTGTAAAAGCTGTCTCTATGTTTCAAATGCCTGTCAGGCAAATGGCTTCTAAAGATTTCATCAATGCACTGGATGGAGACTGGAATGCGATCCAAATTCGTAACAGAGATTACAGCGCGCGTTTCGATGCTCGCATGGCCGCTCGAACAAGTTTCATTTCAACATTGAAATTTAAAAATAAACCAAAATCCGTTCCGGGGTCACAAACAACTTCAACTGATGTTGGCTTACCCATTTCATTCTCTTTGGCTGACTTAGAAACGAATGCAACGCTAGAATTACCTGCGGCCACTAAAGCTCAGCTAAATGATGTTATCCAAAGCTTAGAAGCCGATACGTCATTGTCAGCAGAAAAATCGAGCCAAATTCAACAGTACTTCTTGCAAGTGTTGAATCAACCACAAAAAGTTTTGCAATCTGTGAAATTTAACTGGAATGATCTAAACAAAGTTTATGACGTTGCAATTGATGGCGATTTCTTACCATTGATGGGGCCAGTTGAAATCGTAAATTTCCAAACGCAATACAAAGGCATGGTTGAAAAATTATTCCGCAGCATCTTAAGCAGCGTACTAGTTCAATTGCCACGTTTAATTCCTAACCGCACTATCGGAGCTATCGTTGAAGTGGCAGTTGAAGATATCTTTGAGCAAATCGATGTTATGTACGAATACCAAACTAATCGTTTGGAACAAACATTGAAAAACATCAAATCGTACCAAGTCAGTGCGGTTGATATGCCTTTATTAGAAACTCGCGCTTTAAACATTTTGTACGGACAAAAGGGCGACCTGATGACTTCATACATTATGTCAGTAGCTCAAGGTACCCAGTTTGACTGGCAAGCCTTCGAGAAAGCCGGCAAATCCGTTCGTTATTCATTAGATAAACAACGTGATGTCTTAATGGATAAAACTCACTCTCGATTAGTTCTTGAAAAAGGCTGCAAAACTGAAATTGTGAACGACTACTTTGCTGTTTGTTACAAAAACGGTGTTAAAGATGGATTGTATTCATTGATTTCTGAACAAAACTTGGCGTTTAAAAATATGGGAGCTCCTCTTATCCATAGATACAAACGTCCTTACGAAGTCTCTGTTATTCGCGGTGGCACTTGGTTGCTGTCGGTAGCTTTACGAGTAGTCGGTTTACCTTTAAATAGAACAGTGACTTACCAACTGAATGGATCTTTGAAAAAATTCATGCGCGCTGGTGTTGTTGATGAAGCGTTCTTACAAAACACGCTTTACAAAAACAAAATGGCTGGTACAGCCACTATCGAATCACAAAATATGCTTAACTGGATGTACATTCAAAACTTGAATCCATTTATGCCGAAGACACTAAATTTTGAAAATGCGTTGATCGCTGCTAATAAATCAATATTAGGAATCAACTAGGAGATTATATGAAAATAAACAATAAATTAACACTCTCATTACTACTTGTTGGACTAAATGCATTCTCGGCTCGCGTAGCTGTAACTGACTCAGGAACCGACTTTGCTCACGAATGGTTAACTGGACGCGCGTTGATCAACACTAAAGAAGTGGCTAGCAATCGCGTCGACGACGACCGCAATGGAAAAGTAGACGACATCTATGGCTGGAACTTTGCCGATAATTACGGAAAAGTTTTCTTTAAAGAACACGTAGCTGATGTTTCCGATAAAGTTTTTAAAATCATGGACGTCTTATCTCGCATCCAAAGCGGTGCTCAGACTCCTGATGATGAAAAATTTTGGAAAGAAAATATCACAAGCTTATCAACTGCTGAAAAGCAAAAACTAACCGGTGAATTAAATTTCTACGGACAGTATGCGCATAGCACGCACGTATCCGGCATTATTGCATCGGTTTCTCCAGATGCCAAAATCATGTCAAACCGCGTGTTCCCAGATACTCCGCTCAGTTTCGTAAATCCGTTGGCGGCAGCTCCTAATCAACGTAAAGGCGTTTTAGATTTAGCTTACAAGCTACTTGCTGTCCTTACGAATGGAACATTTGAAAAAGCAGCGACTTATATCAACGAACAACAGATCGATGTGGCGAATTACAGCTTGGGCGTTCAACTATCTGCAATCGCAGGTATGTCTTTGCAATTACAGAAAGTAATTCCTCCAACAGCTGAAGCTATTGCGGCCGAGGCGACTAAACAGTGCCCTAAAGGCAGTGATGAAGCGGCTTACAAAAAATGTGTAGCTGCAGTAAATGTTCAGATGATGGCCCCGTACAATTTAAAATTGGATGCGGAAGTGGCTCGTATGTATGCTCAGTACCAACCTCAAGGAAAAAAATGGTTAAGTTCTGCAGCTAAAACGTTATTTGTTATCGCTGCCGGAAACGATGGCTCTGACAATGATAAACGCCCTACATTCCCAGCTAATATCGCGATCGATAACGGTATCACTGTTGCGGCCACTAACGGCGTAATGGCTTTAGCTAGCTTCTCTAACTATGGAATCACAAGTGTACATGTGGCAGCTCCGGGTGTTGCTATTAAGAGTTCTGTTCCAAGTTTGGACAACAAAATGGTGTTACCGATGTCGGGAACTTCGATGGCTGCTCCGTATGTTGCGGGTGTTGCGGCAAAAATGAAAGATCTCAATCCAGCACTGACTCCGGTTCAGTTGAAAGAAATTTTGATGGGCACAGTGGATAAGAAAGATTGGTTGAAAACTAAAGTTATCAGCTCGGGTGTTGTAAATGCAGACCGCGCTTACATGGCTTCTGAAAAATCTAAATCAATGACAGTAGCTGCAGCGATTGCCGCTTCTATTCAAAGCGTGGCTGATCAAAAAGAAGTCAGTGCTCCAAAACGTATCTTCAAAGCGAATTCAACAACGCAAGAAATGCGTGAATTTGCTAACGACTTAGTCTTCTAGTTTTATCTACACTTCGGAGATCTGAACTAAAAATGCCGCTTCTTTAGCGGCATTTTTTTTGCTTGAATAGTTTCTCAAATTAAAACCGATGCTAGCGGCAAGTATAACGAGTTTTCTGAAGTGAAAGCAAATTGCTGTAAGTCGCCGACTTAAAACCACCGGCTCTACATGCACTTGAGTTTAAGTTATTAAACGAGATCTTTCCATCGATAATTAATCCAGCTACAGCCAAAAATACGGGAGTGACCTCTTCACGAACTTCATTGACTACCGGTTGTGGTTTTCCTTTGTCGCCCGCTTCGTAACCATGTGCACACATTTCTTCTGTGAAGGCGCGATCGATATTCCAACGATCATAAAGCATACGGTATAAGCCAGCTAGTGCACCCGTTCTGTCTTCGCCTGCCGTGCAATGGAATAGAATTTTATGTGAACGTGATTTTTCGATTTTAACTAGATAGTCCAAAGCCTGAACGACTTGAACGCACGAGTCTTCAACTGGTCCCAGATCCTTCCATTTAAATGGAACGTGATAGATGTTTGCTGCGGGAATTCCGACTTTTTGTAAATCAGCGATCTCTTTAGAGACCTCGTCTTTTACTTCATTTTTAAAAATTAAAACGTGCGTGAATCCCGCTTGCTTTAAGTATGTAGAATTTTTCGTAGGCGCCGCACTTCTAAAGATTTGATCTGTCAACGGATGAAAGTTTTTGATTTGCGAAAATGCGTTCACAGAAAAAATCAAAGCAGACATCATTGCAAACACATGAAAGGTGCTTTTAAAAGCAGACATGGGGCCTCCGGGTTCTTTTAGGGTCCCGTAGTATACCCAAGATCTGCTTATTTCTGGCTGTCGTAGTTTTAGCGGGTAATTCTTATAAAACTACTTCGTTTGTGTCTGAGGCAGCATATAATGAAGTTCAGCACCAGGTCCCACCGGGATTCCAAACGTAATCCAAACAAATAACATTAACGACCAGAAGATCAGGAAGCCTATCGAGTATGGCAACATCAACGCAATAATGGTCCCGACTTTCGCGTTGGAGTCATACTTGTTCGCAAAAGCCAAGATCATGGGAAAGTAGGTCATCAATGGAGAGATGATATTTACAACGGAATCGGCGACTCGATATGAGGTCTGAGATAACTCAGGCGAAATTCCTAAAAGCATAAACATAGGCACAAACACCGGCGCCATCAACGCCCACTTAGCCGAGGCAGAACCAATCACTAGATCTAAAAACACGGTCAGCAAAATAAATCCCAGCATTAATGGAATTGTTCCCAGTTCCCAAGATTTCAAAACTTCCGAGCCTTTGATGGCTAAGATAATTCCAATGTTCGAGTAATTGAATAGAGAAATAAATTGAGATGCAAAGAATACCAAAACTAAATACGGCGCCATCGACACCATGGCTTCTTGCATAGATTTTACGATGTCTTCTATTTTCGTAAACGTTCCGCTTTTAAAACCAAAAGCTAATCCCGTTGTTGAACCCAAGATAAAGATCAATGTTACAACACCTTTTAAGGCCGAAGAATGAAATAGGTCAGGAGTCTTTGGCTCGCGCAGAAAACCATTCTCTGGAATTAATCCTAACAACAGCAAACCAAAGAAAACTAAAGCAACCACGCCGGCTGCTTTCAATCCCCGTTTTTCCGCCGTCGATAATTTTTCTAATGGTTCTTTTTTAACAGGCCCAAGATACTCACCTAAAAATGGAATCGTAATTTTATAGGCGATGAACGTACCTACGCCGACAATCAGGAATGATGATGACGACATAAAGAACCAATTCGAAAGTGGTGTTACGATATAGGCTTTATCCAAAATGCGAGCAGCTTCTTGCGAAATACCAGACAATAGCGGATCGGCAGTACTTAATAGTAAATTCGCGGCAAATCCACCAGACACACCCGCAAAGCATATTGCCAGCCCCGCTAAAGGATTTAATCCCGCACTATGAAATGTCATCGCGGCCAGCGGAATTAACAAAATATACCCAATGTCGCCGCCTGTATGAGATAAAACTCCGGCCATTAAAACAATGGGGACCAACATTTTCCGTGAGGATTTTAAAACTAAAATACGAAGCAAGGCTGACAACAGCCCGCTTTTCTCGGCCAAACTGAATCCAAGCATGGCAACCAGTACGGTTCCTAAAGGTGCGAACGACGTAAAGTTTTTTACCATGTCAGTCAATAGATATCGCAGACCGTGGCCGGATAATAAATTAACGGGAGTCAGTGTTTCTTTGCTAACCGGATGAATGGCTTGCAGATCAATCGCTATTACAAAACCAGACAGCAGGAATACAAATCCTGTTAAGTATAAAAATAATAGTGCGGGATGAGGTAGTGCATTTCCTGCCGCTTCCACGTGACGTAAAATGCGGTACCATAACTTATTAGATTCATCATTTTTCATAATTAGAGAAGTAATTGAGCTCTACAGAAAGGTCAATAGATCAAAAAAAGATCGAAAAGGCCAATTCTCTAAAACCATTACCTTCTAATACCGGAGACATTTCAACCGAAGTAAAAAGACGGTTAAAATCCGCTTTGGCTTTTAAAGTTTCCACTGTTTTTGCTTCGGCGAATTTTGGCGTTGTCGCCAAATACATTTTTGGCAACAACGATTGAACATCAGCTAAGCCTGCGCTTGCGAGCCAGTCTTTGTGTTCTTGTCCGCAATCTTCTACACATGAAATAATCACTTCACCTAATGTATAACCAAAATCAACGGGATAGGGAATGTTTCCAGCCGCACGGACTGTGAAACTTTCTTCTTTATCTAAATAATCTATATCCATGGGTACATCAACAATGAAACTTTTGTCCGGAGTCCAGACTTGAACTCGCATGGCCGCTTGAGAATTAAAATCATTCACCCATAAAAACACATTGCCGATGCGCGCCCCGTGACCTGGTTGTTCTTTGTCTAATATCGCTAGTAATTTATTTTTGAATTCGTCTTTAGGATGTTCCCAACTTAAGGCGTCCGACTTGTACTGAATGGTTTGTTCTGTTTCGCACAGAGACCTCTCGTAAATTGTCACGCAGCCGATATGGGCGGCAAATGCTGTTGTTTTTAGTAGAAAAATTGAAATTAAAAAGATAGATATACGCATAAAAAAAGCATAACTCGTAAGGACGCTCATGCAACACAAGAATGTCGACCGCCGCTGGATATTATCGTTATTTTTTACTTTTATCGCTATTGTTCCATTATCTTCATTTTCGGCAGAGAAATTCTCGGGTCAAATTAATTTATGGAAGCGTCCTGTTTGCTTAGAATCGAAAAACTGTCCTTTGCCGCAGGCATTTGGTTTGACTTGGAATGTAGAAATTGAACTTCCCCGCCCGACGCAACCGGGTACATCGACTGTAAAATCGGTGACTTTAACTCAAGATGGTTGGACCGCCGTTGTTAGCTTATATTGGGTTCTTCCGCCCTCACCAGAGCGCGACTACATCGTTTCACAATTTAAATTAACTCACGCAACCAACGGATTTGTTTTTGAATGCAGTCGTTACGATGCTCCAGAAATGCTCAAGGGTTTTCCTACCGGAGCTTGTTCGGGTCGTATAGGTGGCGAGCAAATTGGAATAGCAACGAGGAAAGTCGCTTCAACAACACGTCGCTAAGTTTTTACTAATTTAATGTTTTATTACTCAACGCCTTTAACAACCGACTGAATCCAATCACGGTTCAGATAAATGGGAACAAAGAATCCACGATTGTGTTCATCACCACAGTCAGGTGCTGCGCGTTTGGTAGATTGAATACCTTCGAGTGTCCACAGGCCGTCTTTCCAAGAAAATACACCGCCGCCACTGTCTCCTTCGCATGGTCCGGCTTTCAATTGTGCCGATTTGTATTGGTAAAACGCATCGCTGCCTTCAAACAATCGTTTGCTAATTTCTGCAATTGGAATTGATGACGACGTCGAGTCATAAAACGGTTTTTGTGAGCCATTAGCGATCAACCAAATATTTGGCGCTAACAAATTAAAATCTTTTTCTTCTTTAGATAATTCGAACACAGGTAATTTAAATGGAACGTCCCATTTTAAAATTATTAAACCCAAATCATAGCCATTGCGGACAAAATCGGGATTGTCATGGAAGCTGGCTATATATCCCGGTTTTGCAATCGTCTTAAATAGAGTGTTGTGTACAGCTCCTGTTTCCAAATTTTCGATGGAAACTTTGCGGATAGAATTAAACTCAAGAAAACAATGGGCCGCTGTCAGAACTACTTTGGGAGTCAGCAAAACGCCGCTGCATTTTGAAACCGTTGAACCTCGCTCGCCACTGCCAATTCGAACCACGGCAGAACGACCGCTCCAATCTTTGGGAAGAGCCATGCCACCTTGGATGGCTAGAACATTCAGACTAAGACTGAGCACCAAAAGCGCGGTTTTCATGAATCTTTATAGACAATTATTCCTTGGAAAAGTCATTGATTTAAAACGGCATCAATATTTTTTACTGACCGATTAAGAGAGCTCCCAGAAAGATCGCACCAATACCCAACCATTGTGCTTTGGTCAGGCGCTCGCCCAGCCACCAGGCGAATCCCTGTGAAAATAATATCGAGGTATTTCGCAGCGATATGGCCACTCCTGCATAACTATTTTTCAAGCCATAAAGAAAAAATATAAACGAACTTCCGGACAGGATTCCAGCAAAGATGATCCAGCGATAATTTTTAGATTCGATTTTCTTCATGTCTTTCAGCGCCGCGGCTCGAGATTTCAAAGCCAAAAACGGCACAGAGGTTAACATCGACAATACAAAAAGACCAACTTGACTAACACCTTCGGCGAGTGCCAGTCCATAGAAGATATGGTAGCCGGCGATAAAACAGGAACAGCTCAACGCCCAGAACAAACCCGTGCGGCTAAGGGTATCTTTGTCCTTAGATGGCGTTAGGAAAATACCCAAAACCAGCAGCGACATTCCGATCAGTTTGAACGTAGATAGTGGCTCACTTAAAAACGAGACCGAAATAATTGTAACTAATAACATCGCTCCACCGCGCATTATAGAATACGAAATTCCAAATGGAGCCGTTTCATAGGTGCGACTCAGGGAATGAAAATAACCGGCTTCAAATAAGCCCGCAGTGATCGTGAAAACCAACCCCATTGTTGTGCCAATTTTTAGGCCGCCAGTGAATGGGGCCACACAAATAGAGGTCAATGTAGCTGTCGTCACAACTAACAACAATACGGAATGCTTAGGATCCAGGCGTTTGAATATAAAATTCCAAGCGGAATGGAAAAATGCCGAGGCGACTAAAATTATCTCTGCTCTCACCTATTCATATTGATTTTTTTTATAAGATAAATCAAGGTATAGAAATGATTCAACTTAAAGGTGTTCATAATTTAGTCGTCAAATCTTCAGTTCGTACTCACTCTATTTTATCCGACACAAGTGTCTCTAGTGGTGGCCAAGATGAAGGAATGAATCCTCATGAAATTTTGGAAACAGCTTTAGCCGCCTGCACGGCAATTACGTTAAAAATGTACGCTAAACGAAAAAACATTGCACTTGAAGACGTTCAAGTTGAAGTGCATACCGTTTCTGAAGGTAAAGATTCAGTTCTGTCTCGCAAAGTTCATCTTGTCGGTACGATGAGTGCCGAAGATAAAACGCGATTGATGGAAATTGCGGATAAGTGCCCTATTCATAAATTGCTCACGAGCAATATCACGATTCAAACAGAACAAATTTAAAAAAATTAACTTTGGCTTGCAACTTTTTGCTTAAAGGCGACAATTACTATCCAGAGGGAACAAATTGGATTGGAATGGGATTGTCGAGAGGCTGGGGCCGCGGCTTTATAATTATTTTATTCGACGTGGGTTTTTAAAAGACTCGGCGGACTTGACTCAGGATGTTTTTTCTCGTTTGTATCAAAAAATTACGGGAGGGGCTTTTGATGAAGCCAAAGGATCGCTAGATGCCTTTGCTTTTGGGATCGCTCGGTTTGTGGCTCTCGAAAATCATCAGAATAGCCAAATCTATTTAATGGGTGAAGATTTTGATTGGGACGATATCGCGGATCCCTCTGATTGCAGCCTTGAATCCAATTATGAACGCAACCAAGCGATCGAACTATTTTTAAAAGAGATTAAATCTTTAAATCCAGTGCAGCAGGAAGTGCTGACACTCTACATGGATGATGAATTAAAACTAGAAGACATTGCGCAGTTAATGAAACTGCCCGTGGGAACCGTTAAGAGTCATCTGTTTCGCGCTAAAGAAAAATTGAAAAATCTATTAGAAGCTAAGGGGATTAGTTTATGAATGATGATTTTAAATCACTTAAACAATTAGGAAAAAAAATTGGCCAAACACCGACACCGCAAATGATGACGGAATGGACGCGCACGCCATTTAAGGTATCTCAATTTTCAATTAAGAAAAGTAACTGGTGGCAATTAGCGGCCGCATTGATCGCTGGTATCTTGATTGGGAAATTTTTATTGCAGTCGGGACCAGAGTTTTTATCAATGGTCGCAAAAAATCATTTAGAAGATGAAACTTTTGAGTACGTTTACACCAATAACTAGTGTTGACAACGTAACCGTTCACAAGTGCTTGTTTGAATATTTTTTTAGAAAGGTAATTTTATGAAATCAGTTTTAGTTTTTTTGACTTTAGTAATGGCTTTCACGGCTTACGCCGAAGATATTAATTTTTCGGAATCAGACACACCTCGTAAGGAACTCGAGGCGGACTCTCTACGCTGGAAAATTGAAATCCAGGCCGACTTATTAGTATTTAATAAAACGGGCACGCGCCTGTTGTACAAATCCGATGAGGAACGCAAATGGAGATTCGGGAATGAAAAACCAATCACTAGCTATTGGAATGTGGCTACGAAAGGCTTGCCAACAACAGCATTGTATCACGAATGGCAATTCAACCCTCAGGGTGAGCTACAAGTAAAATTGCGCCAATATGATTCTATGTCGAAAAATAAAGACGGCAGCGTGAAAACGGGAAAGCTGATACAAGAAAAGGAATACACTGTTGAAAACATGGCGGGACCATCGATCGTTCTTTACCAAGATGATTCACGCCGAATCGTGGCTCAATTCAGAATCCAAATTTGGTCGGATGAAAACACGATAGACATTGGAAAACTGGGCATCAATTCGAATCGCATGACGATCTATGATAACAAAGGTAATGTATGGGCCTCACGATTGGATAACTCGACGGGAAATAATATTTACTATGGTGTTACAACTCACCAAGGTACCGTGTACATGAGTTACGTACCTTTTGAAGGTGCTAAGAAAATCGGTTTCGGAGAAAAAAATAGAATCCGCGTCGAACAAGGTGTCTTAAGAATAGCAATTGAAAGCAATGAAGCGTTTCTTCCACGCGGTGTTCAAGCAAATATCTACGGCATTATTGATTTAAACAAACGCACAGAACGTTTGAATCAAGTGCGCTCTAATGGTTCGGATAAAGAAGCCAACTTCCTAGACGCCATTAAACAGAAATAATTTTTTCGAAGAGCTCGAAGAACCAAACCCGAAGTCAAAAATGATTTCGGGTTTTTTGTTTTGCAGAGGCTACTGCATCTGTTGCTGAGACGACCCATTCTGACCATCACCATACTGCAGAGTTGGTCGAGACTCGCCATATTGACGCTGCTGAACTCCAGAATTATGACCCATTTGCACTTGCTTAGGGCGAACGACGAAATTAACAAACAGTCCTTTATAGCTCAAAGGACGTCGAGGGGTATTGCCAAAGATAGATTGAATCGCAATTTCTTTTTTCGATTCCGATTCTACAAAATATACGACGCAAGGAATCGCGTTGGTAGACGCTGCCGTAATCTGTCCTGAGTACTTATCGCAGCTCGAATACGAATACCCATAAACCGCATCTTTACGGAACGAAAGCGCACCCATTTGCACTTCATGTGCTGAACAAAGCGCCGAGAATCCAGCCGGCATAGCCCGCTGACAAGTGACTTTATTAAACTCAACCTCAGCCTGCACAAAAATCGCAGCAAAAACGACAGACACCATCAAAAACTTCTTCATCTGAATCTCCCAATAAATTCTCCCAACCAAGCACTGCCAACTCAATACCACCGCAAAAATAACCACAAAAGCTTTAAACCAAAATACCGAAAACAAAGTAGACAAAGTGCCCTAACCTTTTTTCAAAAAGGTGCCAGGTCCGAAAAACGCCAAGTCCCCCCCCCCCTCTCACCATTTGGTTCTTAAAGTGCCAGGTCCTAAAAAGTCCATCCCTTCCTAAATTATCTTAAAAAGTAGTTTTGTTATTAGAGTTTGGACTTTTTAGGACCTGGCACTTTTTTGCTGGACTTATAGATAGTGTGCCTGTTTTTCGTACTTTTGAGGGGCGAATCGAAATACAATTTTTTTATGAATAAATTTTTAGTTTTGCTTTGTTTGTTGGTTTTGGCGTTTCATTTTTCACCGGCGGCTGGGGTCGATCGATGGAAGCAGCATTGTGCGGATGTGGCTGCGGATTCTTCTTTGTTTATTAAGAAATTGAGTTTATCTCAGAATCGTTTGAGCTTTAATAATCACGGTGGATTGTTAAATGGTGGTGTTTGTTGGTGGCATAGCCGTCTGACTCGCGCCGTTCAGTATTTAGCGGTGTTTGAGCCATCATTGCCTAAAGTAACTTCGAAAGAGGCCTACGATTTAGTTCTTCGATTGCGTGAGGGGCGTCCGGTCACGATTAATGGATACCGCGATTTGCAAGATTTTTCGATCGACCATCAGGATGTCATTCAAGAAAATTTAGAGGCTTGGCAGATTTCTAATGGTGGTTTTGGATTGGGATTCCTAGATGGCCTGGCAGGTTCTACGTCCGTGGCCGCTAATGAATTAAAAACGTTAATGGATGATACCTACAATCGGCTGGTAACTTTTCGCAAGCCGATCTATCAAGTTCTGCAGTTGCCTGGCATCACGGCGCATGGCTGGTTAGTTATCGGTATCCAAACGACCAGCACGGGATACAATTTCTCCGTCGTTGATAGCAACTACCGAGATCTTCAAACTTGGAGCTACACGAATGGCTCAACGGAATTTCATTACGGCAGCTACCCGTTTGTTAGCTACACAACAAATCGTGGTTTAAAAGAAGAAGCCTTACTCACAAAACGCCTGAATGAGGCCTGCTTGAGTCTACAAACAAAAGGGCGCTTAGTCGATTCGCATTTAACTATCGATGAAGAACTTGATTTGTTGATGAATCCGCCGGCGAAATAACATTTACATTACCGAGTTTTTAAAGCGAACAATAAAACACGTGTTCACGTGAGTGGCATCATACACCAAATCGCCACCATGTTTTTGCATAATACCTTTAGAAATACTTAAACCTAAACCCGTACCTTTACCAACACTCTTCGTAGTAAAAAAGGGTTGCATCAATTTACCTAAAATGTCCTTTGGGATTCCGCGGCCGCTGTCGATGACTTTAATCATCTGCTGCCCGAATTCGATACGTACCCATTTTTCGTCTAGCAAATAAATCGCATCAAAACTGTTTCTCAGAATATTGATCAACACTTGAAGCAGTTGTCCTTCGCGGCCCATGATTTCAAAGTGACCTTTATCTACTATTTCTATATGAATTCCAGCTTGCTGAAACCGCTCCCAGCACAAGTCCAAAGCCGTATGCACCAGGCTTTTTGAGTCAATCCTATCAAACGGATCTTTCTCTGCGTTCCTAGAAAACACTCCCAGCTCGCTGATAATTTTTCCGATACGGTCCGTAGTTTTAATGATGATGTCTATGTCCTTGTCCACCAAGCTCGTTTCACCTTTACTCAGATGACGTTTCAGCGTGTACGTGCGTCCTTTGATAATTGCCAGTGGATTATTTACTTCGTGTGCGATCCCAGAGGACATAATTCCAAGGGCCGAGAACTTGCTTTGTTCAATGGCTTGAATACGCAGGCGTTGCAAGTAGTTCATAAACACGTAAATCTCTGCCAAGGTAAATGCGTACATCGTAAAGAAATTTACGATTTTGGATTGTTCTAAATCAAGTCCGGTTGAGGACGTCCCTTCGTATCCGGGAAAGGCCACTTTTAAAGATAGCAAATAAGCCACCAGAGCCATTGTTAAACCGAACGTGATACTTTTGATTTCGAATCGTTCATACAATAACAACGTCATCAAGCTAGCTGGGACGAAAAAATAACGACCACCATCATCAAACGGAGTTGTCACCACAGCAACGAAGATCAGTACATTCACTCCCAAAATTAAAAGGACGCGCGCGGGATACCGCATTTCTTTTTTATTTAGAAACAAAACAATGGGAAATACGATACTACTGACCAAACCCAAAATTAGACTACTAGCAAATGAGGAGTTAAAAAAATCGACCACACTGTAGAATGCAGACACAAACCAACTCAATAGCGAAATATTGCGGATTAATTTTTCAATCTCTGCACCTGGCTCTACTCCGGTACTCAAACTCATTGAATTTCTATACCTCACCCATCGACCCCGGCCAACAAATGTTCTCTTTTCAGGCAAAAATAACGCCGTAACGGGGCATAACACCGCCCCATTTAGAGGATCTTCCCTTGATCTTTTTTTGCCCGACACTAGAATAGCAAACCATGGAACTACTGAGCCTAAACCAATTGAAATTTAGTTATCCCAACACAGAACGCGGCCGTTTAGAAATCGAACGATTTCACGTCAACACAGGCGAGAAAATATTTCTCTTCGGACCTAGTGGCAGCGGGAAAACTACGTTTTTAGAAATTTTAGCTGGTGTTTTGACTCCCGCATCGGGTTCACTGAAAATGGATGGAACTGAGTTAACCAAACTAACAAACACTCAACGAGACGCTTTTCGCGCCGACAAAATTGGCTATATATTTCAAAGTTTTAATTTAATCCCTTACCTCACGGTCATAGAAAACATCGCACTGCCTCTGAACCTGAGCTATGAGCGCCGCAAACGAGTTCCAAGGGACCAAGAGCTTCAAAAAATTGAAGCCATTGCCCAGCGCTTGGGAATCCAAGATTTATTAGATCACAAAACGAGTGAACTCTCCGTTGGCCAGCAACAACGAGTTGCCGCGGCACGATCACTAATTGGTCACCCGAAATTAATTTTAGCGGACGAACCAACGTCGGCACTAGATTTTGATCACCGTGAGAAATTCTTAAGTTTAATTTTTGATATTTGTAAAGAACAATCGATCAGTTTAATTTTCGTCAGCCATGATCGATCACTGCAAGGTCTATTTGATCGCGTAGTCGCATTGGCCGACATCAACAAAGCCGCGTTGAAAAACAATGGAGGTCCGTCATGATTTTCGTTACGCTCGCTTTGAAGTCATTATGGAATCGTAAACTGACAGCTTTTTTAACTATCGCGTCAGTAGCTTTGAGTTTAGCACTGCTATTATCAGTTGAACGTACACAGCGATCCGCTCAAGAAGGATTTACACAATCTGTTAGTCAAGTAGATCTGCTAGTTGGCGCTCGCACGGGACCTTTGAATCTGATTCTTTACACCGTTTTCAATATGGGCAATGCTTCGAATAATATTTCTTGGGAATCCTACCAAGATTTAAAAAAACATCCCACAGTCGCATGGACTATCCCCTATTCACTGGGCGATGGCCACAGAGGTTTTCGCGTTGTTGCAACAGATGAAAATTTCTACGAGCACTATCATTTCCGTGGCGACAAAAAAGTAGAACTGCGCGAAGGCCAGCCAGCACTGGGTATTTGGGATGTGGTGATAGGTTCTGACGTCGAAGCGAAGTTAAAATACAAAATGGGTGATCCTGTAGTGGTAGCTCACGGAGTCACTCGCGGCGAAGCGATTCAAATGCATGAAGACAAACCCTTTCGTATTTCTGGTATTTTAAAACCTACGGGAACAGCAATCGATCAAAGCTTATATATTTCTTTGTACGGAATGGAAGCGATCCACATCGATTGGCAAACTGGGGCTGCTCCAACAAAAGACAAAGCGGTTCCTCAATCACAGATCACAAAAGAGAAATTGCCAATTCATCAAATCACCGCGTTTTTCTTACGTACACAAACACGAATTGAAACTCTACAGCTACAGCGAGACATCAACAATTACAAAGATGAACCGTTGATGGCAATTATTCCTGGTGCAACCTTAGCCGATTTGTGGCGTGGATTAAGTCAAATCGAGCGCGTACTGAAAGTTATTTCTCTTATGGTAATGGCCGTCGGCTTGGCATCCATGGTCAGCTCATTATTGGCTAGCTTAAACGAGCGCCGTCGCGAGATGGCGATCTTACGTGCTGTCGGTGCGCCTCCGTCAAAGATCACTTTTCTTCTAGTGTTTGAATCAGGACTAATTACAGTATTAGGAATTCTGCTGGGTCTCGCGATCGAGCTCAGTGGATTCTTCATATTAGAATCATGGCTAGAAGAAAAATTTGGCTTCTATTCAGTCGGTGCGGTTGTTACGTCCACAGATTTTATTTACATGGGCGCAACCTTACTTGTCGGTATCTTAGTTGGATTAATTCCAGCATTGCAAGCAACAAGATTAGCACTTAAAGATGGACTCTCTGTTCGCGTATAGGGATTACAATGCAAAACACGAATAAATCTCTTGCAGAATGGGAAAACATTTTCCAAACGGAAATCGAAAGCATGACTGTGGATTTTGATCCGTCTCATGATTCTCTTCATTTAAAACGCGTTGTGAATATGGCTAAGCATTTGTGCGAGAAAGAAAAGGCGAATCCTCACATCGTGATTCCGGGTGCCTGGTTGCATGACTTTGTCGTGATTCCTAAAGACAGTCCATTGCGTAAAGAGGCTTCTCGCATTTCGGCGACTCGAGCGATTGAGTTTTTAGAACGCGTTGGTTATCCCAAAGAATTTCACGCCGCGATCGCCCACTGTATCGAGGCACACAGTTTCAGCGCGAACGTCCCTACGGAAACATTGGAAGCTAAAGTTGTTCAAGATGCAGATCGATTGGATGCTTTGGGTGCTGTGGGTATCGCGCGTATGCTGATCACCGCAGGACGAATGAAACGGCCCTTGTATAGCGAAGTAGATCCCTTATGTAAAAATGGGCGACCGGCTAATGATGGTGAATTTACGATCGATCATTTTTACGTTAAACTTTTTAAAGTAGCCGAAACGCTGAAAACAGAATCGGCTTTGGACGAAGGACGGCGGCGGGCAAAGGTTATGCGAATTTACCTTGAAGATTTAAGTCATGAGCTTGTTTAGTTAGACCTAGCGTTTTGAGGTTAACATTTCCTTTATAAGGTCCGGCTTGGTGCAGGCCCCAACAACATTGAAATCACGGACCTCCTCTTGCACATCCTTTTACCATGCGAATCTTGATTTTGTTTTTTGTTCTAACTTCGATAGCCAATGGGTTCACAGAAAACAACTGTATTACAATTTATGGCAATGACCAAATATTTGGTAATTCTTGGTTAGATGGAATGACTTCAGTAGGCAAATGGGAACATCGAAGATCGACCTGGGTGAAGGTGAATTCGCTTAATTTTGAATTAAATCAGAGTCTTCTTTCGAAAAGTGACTTAAACTTAATGAAGAGGCACGCCAAAGCCCTTGTGAGCATTCAAGACTTTATGGCAAACGCTAACTTTTTTAACCCTAGATTTCGCCTTGGCCTCGACACCTACCATGAAGCATGGGCCGGTTTGCGCCGTGCACTGCCGATGATTGAACCAGAACTCTATCCCGCGCTTAAAATAAATCCACGCAATCCACAGCACACATTAGAATTGATGGAAAAAATCATGGCCCATAATTCGACCACAGTATTTTTTGTCCCCCGGGCTGTCCTAACCCATCCTGAAAAAAATGCCACGGCTAATGAACTTCAGTGGTTACTTGATGATAGAAGTGGTGCACGAATGCAACACACTATTTTTGTTTTCGGGGCCTACAATGTTATGACTGATATTGGTTATTGGAACCTCGGTCTTGATTTTCCGGAAAACTCTCCTGACTACTCGACAAACCGTGCTTTAGTTTTGGAATCAATTTATAAATCCATGATTAAACAAAAAAAATAGAAACCATGGATTAAGAATAAATTTGAATTAATTTATAATGCTGATCTAGTGTCAATTTTACAGGTTATTTTTCACAGTTTGAGGTCTTCAATAAACCAGTTTCTACTTGAAATAGAAAATCCAGTTTTGTGCTAAGTCTTAGTAAAAAACTAGTGCGATCAGATGGTTGCAGTCCTGTCAGTGCCTTTTCTATCTGAAAAATAATTTTAAAAAAAATGTAAACAAATAGGACATCTCAATTTTATTGTCCATTAAAGTTAATACTAGAATGGTTTAATTTTGATTGTCTCATTTTGATTCAACGGGAATATTGTATAACTACATTTCCAAACACTTCGACTAAACTTGAGCATATTAGACGCCGATTAGTTTTAGGGAATAAAACTAAACATTTTACAAATTAATATTGGGGTAAAGTAAAATTATGTCAGATCGAAGAAAATTACCCATTACTAGGTATTTGCTTTCCTTACTTCCTTCAAAAATTCGATTTGCGTTTATGCGTGACCAACTTAAAATTCCGACAAAACTAGATTCTAAATTTGTTTTTCGCATTGCTCGTACAAAGGAAGAGCTTTCTGAAGCTTACCGAATTCTTCAAGAAAGTTATTTAGAGTTAGGATATACCAAGTGGCAAGCTTCAGGAATGCGAATCGTAAAATATTTTGCGCTACCTTCGACGACGACCTTAATAGCTGAGTTTGACAATAAAGTGGTGGGTACAGTTTCAATTATTCGTCGAGGATCGTTTGGATTGCCGATGGATACGGTATTTGATTTATCTCCATTTATTGATAGACATGAAGTTATTGCTGAAGTTTCGTCGTTGGCAATTGACTCTCGATTTAGACAAAAACGTGGCGCCTTGTTTCTGCCCCTTCTTAAGTATTTTTGGGAGTATGTTGAAGGATATATGAATCTTGATTCTATAGTCATAACTGTAAATCCAGTAATGACTGATTTTTATGAAGGCTTTTTAAGTTTTAAACGTTTAAAACAATCTGTGGTTGATGATTATAGTTTTGCGAATGGTAATCCAGCAGTAGGTCTGTATTTGAATATTCGCGAAGCACCAAAAGTATTTTCGGCATTGTATAATCATAAAAGCCCTGAAAAAAACCTATTTCGCTACTTTGTGGACTTTAAGCTACCCCACTTTAGATTGCCGGAAAGAAAGTTTTACAAATCCTCTGACCCAGTCATGACTAAGGAAATGCTAGAGTATTTCTTTATTAAAAAATCGACTGTATTTGCAGAGCTTACTCTCCAGGAAAAAATGGGTTTGGCTGCGATCTATCCCGACGAACAATACCGTGAAGTGTTGCCTTATCTAAATTCGAAGAGCGTTCGGGACCACACTCGTTACTTGGTAAATATTAAGGGAAACGCTACTTCTCATAAGAATATTAAAATTGCGGTCGTTGACGTTGCCAAAGAAGGATTGTGCGTTACCGCATCCGAGCCAATAAACGGTCCCGTGCTTTTGGAGATTAAGGTAGCTGATGGCCGCTGTGCCGAACTTATTGGGGAAGTTCGTTGGCAAGATTTACGTCGCAATATCTATGGAATTTATTTAAATAAAACAGATATACATTGGGATGAGTTTGTCGAATACTTAAGAGAAGATTTTTCTTCACTTTCTGAAACGGACCTTAAAAAAGCAGCCTAGCTATTCAAATTAGAAATCTTGCGTCAAACCGAATAGTCCTCTTTGGTTCCTTCATGAGCCACCTCTTTTCTCTAAAATATTCGGTCCCTTTTTACGATTTAAATACAGATTGCAAGTCAAAAAACTGAATACTTTCAGAACGGTGATTCTATCCTTTGCAATGAATTTAAGATTCAAGATGGGCATAATCCTGTTTGGGTTATTCGTACCGGAAAAGCCAAACCATTGCCAGAAAACCATAGAACCTATCGTTTGTCGGTTGATGAAGTTCTAAAGTTTATCGTTTAAAAAGTCGTAGCATTAAAAACTAAAAATCACAGTTCCCAAATTTTAACTGTTTTGTTTCATAGCCAGTTCGTAGAAGTACTAGTGAAAATGCTTTTTCGCCATTTGTATATTTGTATAGTTTTACAGTAGAGTAAACATCGCTCTTAAAAAATGCATTGTGGAAATCATTCCAAACAACGCCAGTTACATAGTATTGTCTCGCAAGGTAGTTTTTGTAAAGATAACCCTCAACTTGATAACTTGTTGTAGAGTTCATTGGCAGATAAATGACACCGTCTGTATCGTGAAATTGAAAATTACCATCACAATGAATGATACGCGCCTGTCCTATGACAGAAATAAGTAATATAGTTATAATTGAAATCATTTTATTTGAAGACATAGATTTTCCTTTGTTAGATTTAAAAAACCGTAAATCCAAGTATGAAGTTATTGATCGAATCCACGCTCCAGATACCACATCTACGCTGGCAAATAAATAAAGATAGGAATGTTAAAGAAAACTATCCTTAAAAGGGTCAGTAAAATATAACTTTTACAGACACTTAACAAGGCATTCGCGGCGGCGCCAATTTCGGGATATTTTCTTGATTTCACATAATAAAGGCATAAAATCAGCCGCTATGAAATCGTTAAAATTACTATTATTCTTGGTTTTCTTTTTAATCTTCGACTCTTTAACTTTAGCTCAGACAACTTTAGCTCAGCCTTATTTTAAACAACTACAGCAGTTAAAGATAATCACAATAAATTTACACTGTTTTGAAGATAACTGGAAATTCAGACTCAGTCATATTTTAGACGGCATAGTTAGAATTTCTCCCGATGTTATTGCTTTTCAAGAGGTCTGTGAAAACCCAAAGACGCAAGAGTCACAAATTGTTTTCATAAAATCTTATCTAAGCCAGCGTGGCTTTCCGATAAAAGCCGCTGACGTGCAATTTACCCACTATGCTTGGGATAAATACACTGAAAACATAATGCTGATCTCTAAACAGGCCCCTTCCAGGATAGACAAAGGCTTTTTGCCACAGTCTTTGCTTCAGAGAGGCTTTTTAGGTTTTGAAATTAACAATCAATGGTTTATTTGTACACACTTAGAGTACCGGACTGATCTAGCACACTTTCGGGTCGCTCAAATTAATTTCTTAACTTCAAGATACTCTCAGTTTCCTCATATTATCTTCGGTGACTTTAATTCGTCTCCCATAGCTTCAGAACAAGCAATTTTTAAAAACAAACAATACTTTGGGTATTTTCCCGGAGCCACCTTAATTGGCGACGATAGCAATTTACACAATTATATTGATGGGTTTTGGCTTTCACCGGGATTTTACAAACAGCTAAAAAGCGTAACCGGGGAAATATTGTTCAAAGAAAAAGTCCAAGGCCACTACTTAAGTGATCACTTTGGTGTTCTTATAAATCTTGGGCTGCAAAATCGAAAACGATTGTAGGCTGAAACCATAGCTATTTTTTATCGCTTTACTTTGCTAATAGCCTCTGCGCTAAGCCGTTCTATTTCAGACCAGTTTTTGGTCCCAATCAAAGAGTCTGGAGTAATCCATGAGCCACCAATGCAGACTACTTTAGAAATACTAAAATATTCATTCATGTTTTCCAAGTTAACTCCACCGGTCGGACAAAATTGAATATCAGAAAATAGCGACGTAAATTGCTTTATAGCTGGGGCCCCTCCAGCCAGTGATGCCGGAAAAAACTTAAGATAACTAAAACCATTTTCTCTGGCATGCATGATTTCACTTATGGTTGCAACACCTGGTAAAAAAGCAGTTTTCTGCGTTTGTGCAAATTGCGCCAGCTTTGTAGTTAATCCTGGGGTTACGATAAACTTGGCCCCGGCGTCCGTGGCTTGTTTAAATTGCTCCGGATTACTTATGGTTCCTGCCCCGACAGTCATTCCACTTACATTCTTAGAAACGTCTGCAATGGCTTTTAATGCGGCGTCAGTTCGCAATGTGATTTCTATTACACCAATGCCACCAGCGAGCAATGCTTTAGCTATTGGGACCGCATCTTCGACTTTTTTAATTGTAACAACGGGAACGATTGGACTTATTTTCAATATATTTTCTAACATTTATTTTCCTTTAATCCAAACCGAGGATGCTTGCACCATCTTCGGCATTGGTAACACATTTTCTAGCCATTGCAAAAAGCTCACGGCCAGAACCAAAATGTTTATAGTTTAAATCGGGATTATTTGGTTTGCGCCTTTCAAGTTCATCTGCTGAGATCTTAACTTCTAATGTTCCAGCCTTTGCATCCACCTTGATAATATCGCCGTCTTTTATTTTTGCAATCATTCCGCCCTTAGTTGCTTCTGGAGTCACGTGGATAGCGGCTGGGACTTTTCCTGAAGCTCCAGACATACGCCCGTCGGTAACGAGAGCTACCTTAAAACCCTTGTCCTGAAGTATGCCCAGGGTAGGCGTTAATTTATGCAACTCCGGCATTCCACACGCGCCAGGGCCTTCGTGGGTTATCACTGCAACCAAATCCCCGGTCAGTTCTCCCGCTTTGTATGCTCTTATTAAATGATCCTGGTCTGTGAACACTTTGGCAGGAGCTTCAACAATAAGATGTTCATCTTTAAGCGCCGACGTTTTTAACACAGCTCGGCCGATGTTGCCTTCCAATAACTGCAAACCACCGTGGGTTTGAAATGGTGCTGAAACCGGTCGTAAAACATTCGTATCGTGACTAAGTGCAGTTGCCGTTTTCCATTGAACTCTATTTTCTACTAGAAACGCCTCTTGAACGTAGCTACTTAAATCGCCTCCCGTAATAGTTTTCACGTCCTGATGTATCAGACCAGCGGCTAATAACTCACGAATTAAAAAGCCAGTGCCGCCAGCGGCGTGGAAATGATTTATATCTGCTTCGCCATTTGGATAAATTCGGCACAATAACGGTGTCAGAGCCGAAATTTCATGAAAATCGCTCCAGTTAATTAATATTCCAGCTGCTCTAGCTATGGCTATTAAATGAATAGTATGATTCGTAGATCCACCCGTGGCACAAAGTCCAACGATTGCATTCACAATGGCGCGCTCGTCAACAATTTTCCATAGAGGCAAATATTCGCCCCCCATTGAGTTCATGGCAATTGCCCTGCGAGTCGCTTCCCGTGTTAGGGCTTCTCGTAGCGGTGTGTGAGGTTGTACAAAAGAACTGCCAGGCAATTGCAGCCCCATTATTTCAACTAACATTTGATTCGAATTAGCCGTTCCATAGAAAGTACAGGTTCCCTCGCTATGATAAGATTGGGCTTCTGCTTCTAATAGTTGTTCCCGCGTGGCTTTTCCTTCGGCATAGAGTTGGCGAATTTTAGCTTTTTCTTTATTTGCCAGACCAGAAGCCATCGGGCCTCCCGGAACAAAAACTACCGGTAAATGTCCAAATGCCAAAGATCCGATTAATAACCCTGGGACAATTTTATCACAAATCCCTAACATCAAAGCGGCATCAAACATATTATGGGATAAAGCAATAGCGGTCGACTGAGCAATGATATCCCTGCTGAACAAAGATAAATCCATACCTTCTTGACCTTGGGTCACACCATCACACATAGCTGGAGTCCCACCCGCAAATTGAGCAACACCTCCGACCAACAGCGCTTCATTTTTAATAATTTCAGGAAACGCTTCATAAGGTTTATGCGCAGAAAGCATCTCATTATAGGCCGAAACAATGGCTACATTAGGTTTTTCTGTTGTACGTAAAGTACTCTTTTCATTGGCAGCACAGGCTGCAAAGCCGTGGGCTAAATTACCACATGCTAATTGCATTCGTCTTGGTTTGTTTTGTGCCTGTGAAAGCATCCTCTGTTCATAAGCCAATCTGGTTTTAGCACTTCGATCTTTAATTTTTTTGGTAATCTGTAAAATTTTTGAATTTGTCATTAGGCCGTCCAATACACTTCTACGGAAGTCTGTTGCTGCTTTAAAATAGCACGAATCGGTAAACTTTCAATCGGTCCGTCTTCACATGCTTTTAAATAGACATTTTTTTTTTCAATTCCTGTGAAAAGAATAATAATTTTTTTGGCATTTAACAATGTCGGCAATGTCAAAGTCATACGAGGATGAGCCGCGTATGGCGGCGGTGTCAGTCCCGCACAGAGTGTGTCTTTGCTTTCAGGATAGAGGGCCGAAGCTAAATCTTTACTACCGGGGAAAAATGAAGCCGTATGGCCATCATCTCCCATCCCAAGGAGTACCACATCAAATGGCTTCGGCAATGTTGCCAAATCTTGATTTGCTTTGGAAACACCCAAAAAAGGAGTCTCCGCCTGATTTTTTAAAGATATAATATTTAATTCTTTAGAGACCAAATTTTCCCGAACTAGTTTTTCGTTGCTATCGGCATGATCTGTTGAAACCCAGCGTTCATCAGCAAGAGTTAAATAAATTTTGCTCCAATCCAGTTCTGCTTTTTGAAGTTCCTGAAAAAATGGTTTTGGTGTACTGCCACCAGAAACCACAAGAGCCCCTTTTTGATTTTTAGCGATTCCCAAGCTTAAAGCCTCGAAAACATCCTTAGTGAGATTTTTAATTAAACTCTGTTTATCGGGAAATTCTTTAAAAATTACCACCTCAAAATTCCTCGTGCCATTTGGCCCCGTCGCGGGCTATCAGCACGGCAGCGTCTGCGGGGCCAGCAGAGCCAGCAGCATAAGACTGAATCGTTTGATTTGTATTTTTCCACGCTTCTAGAATATTTTCAGACCATTTCCAAGCGGCCTGCACTTCGTCTGAACGCATAAACAGAGTTGGATTACCTCGAACGATATCCATTAATAACCTTTCATACGCTTCAGGAAGTCTATGATCAAAAGTTTCTGCAAAGCTTAAGTTTAAATACACAGGCTGCAGTCTGTATCCGCCAGGTCCTGGAACTTTAGTTGTCATTTGCAGCTTCACACTTTCATCAGGTTGCAGTCGGATAATTAATTTATTTGTTTCTGGCGCACTTGGTAGCCCTGGGAAAATATTTAAGGGAACCGGTCGGAACTGAATTACGATTTCAGAGTATCGTTGTTCCATTCTTTTTCCAGTTCTTAAGTAAAAAGGAACACCTGACCATCGCCAATTATCGACATAGGCCTTCAGCGCCACATAAGTTTCAGTTTTACTGTTTGTTTTTCCAAGATCTTCCGCATAACCATTAACCTTTTCTCCGTTTACAGAACCGTTTCGGTACTGCCCACGCACGGTCATCTGTTGACATTCATTTTCAGAAATTGGCCGCAATGAATTTAATACTTTTAACTTTTCATCACGAACAAAGTCAGGAGTGATATGACTAGGAGCTTCCATTGCCACCAAACACAGCAACTGTAACAAATGATTTTGAACCATGTCCCGCAAAGCACCCGATTCATCATAGTATCCACCGCGAGTTCCCACTCCGATACTCTCAGCTACAGTGATTTGGACATGATCTACAGTATCGCTATTCCATAGTCTTTCGAAAATATTATTTGCAAAACGCAGAACCATTAAGTTTTGAACTGTCTCTTTGCCAAGATAATGATCTATTCGGTAAACCTGACTTTCCTGAAAGCACTCAAGGATAGAATTATTAATGCTTTTAAAGGATTCTAAATTTGACCCCAAAGGTTTTTCAATAACGACTCTGGTTTCTGGCGTAATGAGTTCACGGGATTTTAATTGATGACAAATTTTACCAAAAATAGATGCTGGTGTCGCAAGATAAAAAACTCTGACCGGCCGCGGATTATTGTCAATGCTTTTTTTTAGTTCATCAAAACTAGAATTTTTTTCTGAATCAACCAAAACATAGTTAACACCTGCAGTAAATTCATTCCAAACGTTTTCATCAAAATCGCCTTCTTTGATGTGATTTTTCCCATGTTCAAGAAGATGCTTTTTAAAAGAATCGTCATCCATTTCTGTGCGGCCAAGAAGAAAAATTCTGCCATCAGAATTCCATTGCTTCTCTTGAAAACGATAATAAAGCGCTGGCATTATCTTTCGCAATGACAGGTCTCCCATACCACCAAAAACCACCATATCAGTTGCTGCTAATGCCGTCGATGCAGTCATAACCCTCGATTATTTAAGTTGAAATTTAAATTAGATCTTATGCCGAGAGTTTTAACTTTAGCTGTTTGGAGGGTCAACTAAAAACTAACTAACTAATATATTGCAGCTTTGAATTTAGTCGAGGAACTAGACTAGTTGGTGTTTAAAAAAAATGCGCTTCTTAGACCAAAAAAATTTAACATTTTTGTGGCGATGAATTCAGGTTTGGTAGCCTAGCTATACATCCCAAGTCATTTTCATTTCTCTTGAAGTTCGAGAAATGTTCGATATAGTGGAAGTTCGAGGTTTGTTCGATACAGGAGGCTGCATGCAGAATTTAACGCTGAACCAGAAGAAAGTTTTGGATTTCATTAAGTCGTACGTTAATAAGAACGGTACACCTCCTACGTATGAGGTGATCGCCAAGAACCTGGGGTATAAAGCCAAGTCCACCGTTCATCACTATATTGAAGTCTTGATTTCCAAAGGCTACATGACCAAAGAGAATCATCTTTCGCACGGATTGACCTTGCATAATGAGGGCAACCTGCTGCCCGTCTTAGGCAAAGTCGCGGCGGGACAACCCATCGATTTCAAAAAAGCCGATGAGCATGTCGAAGTACCCTCGTTTATGGTCAAAGGCCCCGGTCCTTATTTTGTTTTGCAAGTCTCTGGTGATTCCATGATTGGCGAATGCATTCAAGATGGTGACTACGTCATTATTCGTCAGCAAAAAACTGCGAATCAAGGCGATATCGTTGTCGCCGAAATTGAAGATAGCGCCACTATCAAACGCTTCCATAAAAAACGAACACATATTGAATTGCACTCGGCCAATGAGAAATACAAGCCCATCGTCGTCAATGATAGCGCACAACTGCGTATTGCTGGTGTATTCTGCGGATTGCTGAGAACTCAATAATGTCTTGGGATGGTTTATGGGACTACAAATTGTTAAACCTACTATTGCGCAGCTTCGCGAGCTCATTGGTGCAACCAAGGCCGACGATCGTCCTCGTCATTCGTGTTCGTTGTACCCGGCTGGATTTGCTGCGGGATCATTCATCGAACTCACAGGCTCACAGCGCACAGAATTCACGGCTCAGTTTCTAAGCGAGAATCCAGAATTAAAAGTGGCTTGGGTGGAAGAATCCATCACTATCAATCCCTATGCCTTGAAACAAAAAGGTGTTTGCCTAGATAATATTTTATTTATCGAAGGCAAAAAAGATTTAGCTTGGTGTTTAAATCAAGTCTTGGGCTCTGGTTGTTTTCAAATCGTCGTTACCGAAAACAGTCGTTTTCACGAAAAAGATTTACGCCGATTTCAATTGCTGTCAGAAAAGGCTCAAAATCATTTCTTCCTATTGTCCGCAAACCCAACACCCAGTTGGGTTCCGCATCTGCAATTAAAAACGTCTAAGGTTAAATATCAAGGTCAGGATCATTGGTCCGTGCACGCTTTGCGCAAACGAGGCGCTTTATGAGAATCGTCTGCATCAAGTTGCCTAAAAATACCGATGCTCAAGCTATCGCTGAAATTTTCTATCGTGCGACTCCCCAGATTCGGCTTCGTCAAGCCGGCAATATGCCCGCGCCGTTTGATCACACGGCGATTTTTTTAGAAATTTCGAAATGCCATAGCTTGTATTCAGAATCCACATTTTTAAAACGCACGCAGGTGACACTGGAACGCATCGACATCCGTGCTGAGTTAGCTATCGCCGATGATATCAGCACAGCACTGGCCATGGCGATTTACCCTGTCGTAGATAAAGACTCACTGCCCGTTGAATCTTTGATTTATTATAGTGATCCGCTCGGACAATACCCAGATCAGCACGGATTGGTCGTCAAAGCGGTGAGTTTACTAAAATCATTACGCATTCATACACTCAAAGATTTTCTGAAAATTCCATCATACGAGATATCACCTCGATTTGGTTCCGTGATTCTAATGGCCTACCAACGCATTTTAGGTCTGCATGATATTCCGTGGACCGAATTTATTCCTCGGCAAGTTGTTGAAGAAAAACATGAGTTTGATTTAGCCTACCCTCCGCGCGATCTAGAGCCGATTTATTTCACTCTACGTCCCATGTTAGAGAAACTCTACCTGCGTTTGCGTGGCCGTGGTCAGCGCGTTCGGCAATTTAAAGTTGTTTTGCAGCAGGAATATGAAACTCGCAAAAATCAACAGAGTTACGAAGTACCCATTATTATCCAGCTGCCTTTTGTTTCTGTAAAAACGATTTTTCAAATCACTAAAGAAAAACTGGACGCCGTTGTCCAGCGTAATCCTTTGGAACATGCGATTGTCAGTGTTTCTGTGGTTATTACGGAAGAGGCTCCGTATTTAACTAGCCAGAAAGATCTGTTTGATCAAAAGAAAGAAGAAACTTCGGAATCCTTTTTTCATTTAGTATCTAGGCTGGCCACAAAATTGGGCAACGAAGGTGCATTCTTTGCACAGATCAAAGAAAACTATTTGCCTGAACGAAACTGGTTTCGCGTTCCTGAAAAATCCATCGACACCGTTCAGGAATCTTTTATTCCCGAACGGCCCCTGCGTTTATTCAAAGAACCTATGCTCATTTTTATTCAAAACAACCGCATGGTTTACAATCGCCTACCCTACGATATTACCGAATGGAAAAACCCCGAGGTGTTGCTATCTAACTGGTGGGAAATTTCGGGTGGCGAGCGTGTGTATTATACATTGAACACCACGAGTGGTGATAATTTTTGGGTGTTTAGAAATAAAGATAGTTATTACCTGCATGGAATTTTTGAATGAAGTACGTCGAACTGCGCACTAAAACTAATTTTAGTTTCCTAACAGGAGCTTCGCACCCGAGCGAGCTACTTGAGCAGGCTTTGAAAATGGGCCTATCCGGTATGGCCTTGACCGACGTCAACGGCGTGTACGGCATGCCGCGCGGTTATCGCGTGGCCAAAGACCATCCGAATTTTAAATATCTATGCGGCACCGAACTGACATTTTTCGATCATGCCCCGCTCACATTGATTGCTAAAAATCGTGCGGCGTATGCGCGCATCTGCCAACTGGTCACCACATCTAAAAAAGACAGCGAGAAAGGCGAAGGCAATTTATATATCGCCGATTTTTTAATGGGCCTCGCGGACATCATCTCTGCCAATTTGGTGGTGATCCCGCGTACAGAATCAGAACTCCCCATTCAGTGGGCAGAATTAAAAAATCTATTCAAACGCAATCTTTACATCCCACTGACGTTCTATCAAGACGGCCATGATGAAAAACGTGTTCGTCGGCTGCTGGAAATTAAAAACACGTTTGATCTGGAGCTTGTCGCCAGTAATGATGTCGAATATCACATTAAGAAACGAAAACTCGTTCAAGATGTTTTAATTTCCATTCGTGAAACGAAGCCTTTGTCTGAAATCGGATTTAAAATTCGTGGTAATGGCGAACGTTATATTAAAAATCCTCAACAAATGGCCTTGCTGTACAAAGACTTTCCAGACGCTCTTGATAAAACCGTCGAGATCGCTAGTGAATGTACGTTTTCACCTAGTGAATTAAAATACCGCTATCCATCCGAATGGATTCCCGAAAACTACACAGCTCAATCTTATTTAGAATTCTTAGTCAGCGAAAATAAAATCAATCGCACAGTGGATGCAAAAATGCAAAAGCTGCTAGATCATGAATTGAAATTGATAGGCGAACTCAATTATGCCGATTATTTTCTGACGATCTTTGATATTGTTCGCAAAGCCAATGAGCTCGACATCCTTTGCCAAGGCCGCGGATCGGCTGCCAATTCAGCCGTTTGCTATGTTCTGGGCATCACCGCGATCAATCCGTCCGAAATGAATTTATTATTTGAGCGATTTATCAGTGCCGAACGCGGAGAACCACCAGATATTGATATCGATTTTGAACACGAACGCCGCGAAGAAATCATTCAGTACATGTACACCCGTTATGGTCGAGATCGTGCCGGCATGGTCAGCGCCGTTGTGACCTACCAGTATCGCAGTGCTTTTCGCGAAGTGTGCAAAGCGTTTGGTGTTCCCGTCGGCACTTTGTCCGCAAAAAAATTGGAACGGCAATTTGACGAGTTAATAAAAGACCATCCTCAGAAAGAAAGCCTGCAAGATAAAATCTCGTACATCGCCGGCGAAATGCAGGGCTTCCCTCGGCATTTATCGATTCACAGCGGTGGTTTCACTCTCAGTGCAGATCCCCTGATCGACATCGTTCCGATTGAACCCGCACGCAAAGAAGGCCGCACTATTATTCAATGGGATAAATATGATCTAGATACTTTGGGCTTGATCAAAGTCGATGTTCTATCACTCGGTATGCTGTCGTGCTTAAGCAAAGCTTTGAAATTAACAAATCATAAACTCTATGAAATTCCAGCGGATGATAAGGCCACCTATGCCATGATTCAAAACTGCGACACCGTCGGTACATTCCAAGTGGAATCGCGCGCGCAGATGTCGATGCTCGGTCGGTTGAAACCAGAAAACTTTTACGACCTGGTCGTTCAAGTCGCCATCGTTCGGCCCGGCCCTATTGTGGGTAACATGGTTCATCCTTATTTAAAACGCCGACGTGGTTTAGAGGCCGTGAACTATCCAAACAAAGCGGTCGAAGATATTCTAGGAAAAACGAAAGGCATTCCCTTATTTCAAGAACAAGTAATGAAGCTAGCTATTGATTTGGCAGGGTTTACTCCCGGTGAATCTGACCTGCTGAGAAAATCTATTAATGCTTGGAAAACAAGTCGTCCCTTGGGTGAAATGGGCGATCGCTTGCGCCGTGGTTTAATCAAGGGTGGCATGAGTCAGGAATTTGCATCCCAAATTTTTGAACAGATTCAAGGCTTCAGTCATTATGGTTTTCCTGAAAGCCATGCGGCTTCGTTTGCCTTGCTGGCCTATGTGTCCTGCTTTTTAAAATGCCACCACCCTGCCGAGTTCGCGTGCTCGCTGGTCAATAGTCAGCCAATGGGATTTTATAGAAACGACACCATCATCTATGATGCCATCAGACACGGTGTACGTGTGCTGCCCGTCTCACTTAACAAATCAAAATGGGATTGCGCGATTGAAGGTTCAAACACCATTCGCCTCGGCTTTCGTGTCGTCAGCGGTCTTAGTAAAACTCATGTCGAAGCTATGATCTTAGAGCGCGAGCAAAAAGACTTCAGCAGTCTCAGTGACTTTTTAAAACGATCGTCACTGCGATCTGATGTTATCCAGCGGTTAGCATTAGCCAGCCGTTTTGAAGATTTCAATTGGAGCGCCCGCGATTCCTTGTGGGCCATTATGGAATATGAAAATCTACTCACAAAAAATAGCTGCGAACAATTAAGTTTTTTTACTCACACATCGTATTTAAATGAAATAGAAATCTCAAGACAGCCATCACTGGCATTCTCGGATCTAGACGGTTTTGAGAAAGTACAAAATGACTATGGAGCCTTCTCGTTATCCCTTCAGGGGCACCCGATGCAGGAACTGCGCAAGACTATGTCTGAAATTCCAAAAATGACGTCTAAGAAAATCAGGGAACTAAAAAGCGGCTCGCAGATTAAAACCTGCGGCCTAGTTCTGATCAGGCAAAAACCACCAACGGCTAAGGGCACATGCTTTTCGACATTAGAAGACGAATATGGATTTATAGACTTAGTTTTATTTCCCGATACATTTGAAAAATACAACGATGTATTTTTAAATCATTGTTTTTTAATTATCGGCGGAAAAATGGAAAGAGATGGCAATACGGTCAGCATTATCGTGAATTTTGTGGCGCCGTTATGGCAGGCCGAAACATTGCACGAAACACCGCTCGCGCTAGAACCAGATCAGTATTTCTGGGGCTAACGCGAACTATGAATTGTAAAGAACGAACTAGTTTCTTGTTTTAACAGCGTCTAATTTCAACGTGTTTTTCAAAGCGGATTGAACATCATCAATAGTGATTTCTGTTTTCTTATAGCAACGAACCTTGATGCTTAAGTCTGGGCTCTTAACCGCAACTAAGGTCATTTCCACTTTGTTTAACTCAGCAGATAGCTCAGGAGCCTGATTTGTCGCCGCTACTTTTACAGAGTCTTTAGAAACTTTAACATCCTGTGCTTTGAACTGCATAGTTTGAGTTACATCTAAAGCTGTTGTCGTCACGTTACACAATGTTTGATCATCTGCTAATGTAGCTAGTTTAGATTTCATTTGGTCTTGTTTTAACCATTTGCCATCAACTAGGTACGTAGCGCCGCCAACCGAATTGAATTTTTTTAATTCGATCATGTTGTCGATGTTACCTTCAAGATCTTCAACTTTTGAAAGTACGCGTACCGAGCGAGCCATTTCGATCTGCTTAATAGCAGCGACTGTTTGTTCTGCTGATTTACAAGCTGAATCGAATTCAGATAGAGAAACTCGCTCTGAATTGCTGCCATAATAGCTGTAAGAGCCTGGCTTAGAAGCATAGCACGAAGGTGTCTGTGCTTCAGCGATTTTCTTCTCTGAACATTGCGATAACAAATCAGTAGAAAGAGATACGACTTTATCGGTAACATTATATTGCTGAGCAATCACAAGAAGTTTCGATTTCTTGTTTAAATCATTGTATAAATCCAAAAACTCTTGGTTACATGCGCCACCAGAAGATGACGAGTATTTAGAACGAGGAGTTGGAGGGGTTGACGGCGTTGAATTGTAACCACCATTATAACCACTGTTATTTCCATCTGTAGACGGCGCAGGCACGCTACTCGTCGGCTCGCAATATGATTTATGGTCTTCATATGAAATATTACGATCTGCCGAGCTACTGAAACCATTGGCATCAGTGGTTTTCACGTTCGCTTTACAGCTAACCCCGCCTTTGTTTTTAAGAGTCGCGCATGCCGACGATTTTTCCCCAGCTGACGAATAGATCTTCTTGTCTAAGGCCACTGCATTCCAAGCATCTATATATTCTTGTTTACAAGCACCGTTCGCATCTTGGTTAGAATCTTCACTTTTACTGCAACCTTGAAGCATAGCTAAGGCTAGCGCGCACACAATGACTAATTTCATATAAATAAACCCCTGTTTTGTTTTTAAGAATGACAAAGGTTTATCAGATTCACCTATTCATATGGGTTTTTTTTGGTGATCATGAAATCTTTTACCAAAAACAGTCACATGATTTTACTATTTTTCACGGGACAAGTTACCAACTCGTAATAAATGAGGGGCCTGTGAAAAAAACTCAGGGGATGACAATCTTTCATACGCATCAAAGGCATCTAACAAACCGGTGTCCTCGGCCCACTTAGCTACTAGAATTCGCACACGGTTCAATTTTTCACGTCGGCCAAAACCTGAATCCAAAGCAGAGTTTAAATCACTCAACAGCTGGCCTTGCAGTTCTACCAAACGTGTACGCATCTTTAGTTTCTGATTCTTTGGCATGGTCTCTATAACAGGATGATTGGCCCAATCTCGCAAAAAGAACAATACGCTGGTCATCAAGTTCGTTTTCTCTGGCTGAATCGCGGCCAGCTTTTCCATCCAGTTCAACGAATCAGAGCCATAGTCTTCAGAAATTCTAGCTCGAATGATAGTTTCTGGCTCGATGGAATCAGCGAACCTATGAAATCGTTCGAATTGATTATTTTGAATGATGTGACTGACGTGTTCGACTTCTTCAACAAGACCTTCATGATCAAAATTAAATTGCCGCAGTTCATATCCGACTTTATCACCGTCATTATAAATGCCAGCGCGTAATACCGTCGATAGGAAATACTTGCCTCCGACTTCATTCGTTAGTTTTTTACCGCTGGCTATTTTTTTATCGAGGTTACCGGTAGCCATTTCACCAACGGCATTCATTGGTCCTAATACATAGTGAAGTATATTAGCAGCAGGGATTTTGGTTTTGTCTTGTTGGTATTTGCGATAGCCCAAAACTAGGTTTCTAAATTGAGCACGATCGCCGGAAAAGGAAATGAAACCTTTATGGGAAGCTTTGACTTGTTTGCGATCAAAAACAACATGAACTTGCGCCGAGCCTTTGCCATAACGTTTGCCAATTTCACTCAGTGCTTCTTTTAACGACTCTAGATCATGAAAAATCATCGAGTTCGCTTCAAACGTACCATGACCTTCACGATCCATGATTTCAGGAACCCACTCTGGAGCCGTAGTCATACGCACCAGAGTGCTAACGCGATCTTTAGTGACATCGCTTTCAACCATAGCCATGCGTTTTTCTGGACTTAACGATAACCACTTTTTTTCTGACGTGTTGTAACCACGATAGTCATAGAGCAATTCAGGATGGCGATTGGCTGTAAATTCGATCTCGAGTCCATAGGACAAAACCGGCTTTACAACTCTGTAAAAACTACTGCACGACAGCGAATCAGCACCTGCCCATAACGAAAATATCAGTATTTGAAGCCCAATCCACGTTCCACATTTCAACATGGAAATAGACTAGGCAAATCCGTGACCAAAATTAGTAAGTACTGCGACCGTTCACAAGACCATCAATGAGACCGCGAACGAACGTGAAACCTTTTTCTTGCAGGTTCATTCCCAATAAGGGATGGCCCTTATCGGCTAATGCACTATCTTCAACTTCAGGCTTGGGCTTACTGAAAAGAAAATACATTCCAAGCAGGCTTAAGAGTAATGTTGATGAAAACAGCGCGCACGACATTTGAAAGGCATCTTTATATTGAGCCACCCATGTTTGAAATGCATACCCTAACTGAAACAACGAAAAAATTAAAATTGATACGCAAACCATCGCTAAACAAAATTTAAGAACGATGCCTTGCGCTTCTTCTTCTAGAAATGACTTAATCATTTGGATTCCCTCCTCCAAAAAAAAGGCCAGGGATTTATCACCCCTGACCTCTTAAAATTAATATCTAGTGTCGACGACGCATAGCCAAAGTTAACAAGCTACCAGCAAGTAAACCTACGCCAGCGGCGATCGCAATTCCTTTACCTGGATTTTCTTTAACGAACTCACGACCATTTTTAGCATAATCTAAAGTTGAATTAGCAAATTCAGAAGCAATAGCGCCCACTTTTTTGCCGGCATCATAAGTCATTTGCGTTAATTGTTCCTCACCATTTGCTACTTTATCTTTCATGTTATGAGCTACTTTATCTACTTTATTGAATGTATCTGTTGTAACGTTAGCCATTTTAATCTCCTTGCGTTGTTTTATTTTTGGCATTTGCCATGTCTTTAAATCTTGTGTGCAATTACTACGCCCACATTTCCGTAACGTCGATTACGCTGCAGTCACTTCTAAATTTTATGATGAATGCTAATGTACAAATTTTCCCTAACAGGCGCGGGGCTAAAATGGATGACTCGGCACATTTTTTTATCACACAAAAAACTAATGGATACGATAAGCCTAACTGAACGATTTTTTTTAATGGCCATCATTTTGCTTTATTACGATTTGACTCAACATGTTTGAAAAAAACATAAAAACCAAAAGGAGATAAGTTATGAGAAAAATTTTATTGGCATTGTTAATCGCTGCGGTGATTCCAACGGCTGTTTTCGCTGCAACGACTGAAGATGGTCTGATGCAAAAATCAGTTCGTGCATCACAAGTACTAGACGAAGTGATGAAAATTCAAGATCGAGCAATCCCAATTGATCTACTAGATAGAGCCGTTTGTATTGCTGTATTGCCAGATGTTATACGCGGTGGATTCGTATTTGGGGCACGTATAGGTCAAGGTCTTGTATCTTGCCGAGTTGAAAAAGGCTGGAGCCAACCTTCATTCGTAAGAATCGCTGGTGGTAACTGGGGTCTACAAATTGGTATCTCTGCAGTCGATATGATCCTTGTTTTTGTTAACCCAAATGCAGTAGATCGACTTAGTGTAAACAACTTCACTTTAGGTGGGGATGCCTCTGTATCAGTAGGTCCAATCGGACGTGAAGCAAAAGCTAACACTGACTACCAATTGAAAAGCGAAATTTACAGCTACTCCCGCTCACGCGGTCTGTTTGCTGGTTTAACAATCGAAGGCGCTGCGCTGGCGATAGATCATGATGCAAATGCGATCATGTACAATCGTAAATCTGTACCTCGTCAGTTATTAACCACTGACGGTAGCTACGCACCATCTTCATTACGCACATACGTACGAACTTTAGATGCGAATGCACCGTAGCCATTAGTTATTTTGTTTAAGTCGAATGACATAAAACTAAAAAAGCCCAAATGGAAAACATTTGGGCTTTTTCTTTAAATATGAAATTACTAAATTAGGTTCTATCTTGGTTTTTCTTCTTTCTTTGCTCGCAGCAAGTGATGAAAGCGATGTGCCTTAGCGGGATCATTCGCCGAATTGTAACTGCCGCCTTTTTTATAGTCTTCGGCATCGTGAGAACGCCAAGCATTTAGAGCTTCAAGCATTTGGGACGGCGTGTACGTAATATTATTTGCTTTCTCGCCATCCGAGATCAAACCTGTGAGTTGATTAGAGACCTCATCTAACATCAACATCGCATACAATGCATTCTTACTCATGTTGAGAGGGAACTTTTCATCTAAGCCTGTCATGCGATCAAAGAAAGGAACGCGGCGACCTGCAAACGCGATATTAGATTTAAATTTTTCAATTACAGGAACGTAAAACTGATAATTATAATCGTCCATCCATGAATACATGCTAGTTAACACAGAATCCATAACATGACTTTTATGAACACGGATGTAATCACGCCACTCTAGAACTAAATCAAAGTATGGTTCGATTTCCATGTCCGCCGGCGCGAATGTTTCTTTAACTTCCACACCGATATCATCCAAAAATTTTCTATTCTTAGGATTGATAGGAGATTTATATGTCGGTAGGTTATATTTCCCTTTAGCTAACAATGAATACGCCAATGAAACCACTTCTGAGCAAAAAATACATTTACGTGTTTTTGGATCATTAGAAGGAACGATGTTGGTAGGATTATCGATCTTCATACCAAAATCATAACACGGGTTTGGAAATTTCGATTTTCCAAACGATGTTTTGTACTTAACAACTTCTTCACGGGCTTTGGTTGCCGCCTCGTGTGCTGCATTAGAGTTTTCTACTTCCGATAACCGGGGGTCGTTTAGGCGGAATACTAACGAGCGAACTTTCATATCTTTATAATCTGCGATTTCGGCTACCAATGTACCGAATTCAATATGAGCCTCAACTGTCTCAATTTTTTTAGACACTGGATCTATGTAAACAATGCCCGCGTGCGAAAAATGAGAATCTTCATCTGTGATGCGCGCGATAGCCGCAGATACCGATGCTGAGCCACGCGACAACAGAACGTCACCCGATTTAGGCTCATATTTTAATGGATCCGCGGGTCTGTACTTATCGTTCCACATGAAGTTAATTTCATTTCCTTCAAATACACGATAATATTTATCATCTGTACGAACAGACAACCCCGGCGCGCTGATCACGTTTTCAGCTAACATACCAATATAGTCTTCGAGAACGCGTACGGCGCGAAACAATCGTCGGTGTGAAAATGCACACTCTGGTGATATTTTTGAATTCTCGCGATAAGCCTGCTGAAAACCTTCACGGATAAACAATCTCAAATCAAAAAGCTGTTTGATTACGGATGGGGCCATTCGTTTCAATTCGGCCAAATTGAATTGCTCAATTTTAATTGCATTCAAATCATCATATACTTTGTTTAACTCAGATGAACATTTTTCTGAGTACAACAATGCTCTGTCGGAAAATACAGTTTTAATTTCACTAACCTTATTAGTAATACTAATTGGGCTGGCTTTAGGTGTTTCTGTGGAAGAAAAACTACCTGAACCCGATTTTTGACTTTTGTAATTAAGACCAATTCCAACCATAAACATGGCTGCTACTATGAAAACCCCGACACCGTACTGCACACGTCGCTTCATGAAAAACCCCTTTTTGTTAACGACTAACAATCGGAATTTTCCCGGCGTAACTTTATTAAAAAAGCCTTCACAAGATCCCGTCCAAACGCACGATGTTCAGGACGGAAGGCCGATCCTAACAGGTGGCAGAAACTACAAAAGGCTGGCTCTTTCGAACCAGCCTTTTGTTTGGGATGTCGTATACTGAAACTATCGTTTCAAGTAAGCTTCTGAAACTATCGTTTCAAGAACACCATGACAACACCTTTAGAGGCTTGAGCTTTTAGGTCAAACAATCCTGTGTTGCCGGCTGTGGGAGCGGCACCAGAAGATTCAGTTGTGCTTTTAACTTTTGCATCCGATGTGTTGAACATTTTTTCTAGAGCGTTCGGACGCTCAGCCATGTTATGAGTGTCTATACTTTTAACTTTTAACTCTTCTTTTAAAAATGACTTAAGATATTTGATACGGTTTTTAGCCAACCCAACTTCTTCTTTAGTTTGTTTGCCGTTTTCAGTTGGGTATTCTTTATCCGACCAAGCTAAAACTTTAACTTCGTCAATTTTACCTTTCTGAGCAGCTTCCTGAATCGCTGTTCTGATTTCTGCTTTTTGAGCATCAGATAGTTTGTCAGAATTTTTTTCAAAACTGACTTCTTTTACTTTAGAAGCGCCTAAACGATCTGCTGCATCTTGTGTTGTTGTCCAAGCATGTGCAGATAAAGCAAATGCAAACGCTACTAAAACCGGTGTAAACATTTTCATAATAAACTCCTTGTTAGTTATTATTTATTGTTAAATTAATCTAAGTGTTATCTACGGAAGAGTTCCAGATGCGCGTTTCCCAGTTAGAAGAGAAACAACAAAACTGATAACTGCTAATACTAAAAACACACCGAGTAGGGCTTTACCGATATCCATAGAAATACCTGCGAACCCAGTCGCACCGAAAAGGATACCTAACAATGCTAAAACGAAAAATACGATCGCTGCACGTAACATTTGAACCTCCTTAAAAAAGTTTCAATTTTATGGGTGGACCGAAAATAATTCAGCCACCCGTTTTTATTTACTCTAATTTAGTACCAATATTTAACAACGCCACCAACACTCAGCGTATCAACTTCATCGTCGGCAACTACCGCATAACGAGCACTGGCACCTAAAGAGAAAACGCCTTCAGATGTGCGCGCCACCGGAATGTCGAAACCTAAAATCGGAGCGACGGCTAGTGATGTACCGTCTGATTTAAACACAGTTCCTAAGCCAAGTCCGATATAGCTATTTTTAATTACCGGTGTAGTACCACCGAAATTATATGAACCTTTTAGCCATAAAGTATTGCGATCTTGAGCCTCAACGCCGTCATCAATACGAGCGTGATTAAACTCGGCCGCGATTCCGAATGGAATATAAGGTTGATAACCGATATCCACTGCCACCTCAGACGCTGTGATCCCGCTACCTTCAGGTTGCGCGGCACCTAATAAGATACTTACATGCGGTTTAAACTCAGACAGTTGTGTTACCGGCTTAGGCGCTGGCATTGTCGACGTTTGGGCCAATGCATTTCCAGCAAAACCCAGAACAGCCGCTGAAGTTACAGTCATAATTAAATTTTTCATATATCACCTTTTTGTGAACTGTTAGTGTTTTTGGAAATTACAGTTCTACTGGAAAACTTAAGCTTACTGAATAACCACGATTATTCGCATCTACTGAAGACGTGCCGCCTGATCTGTTGATCAAACCGTAGTTTTGAATTTCAGTCGAATTGTAAGTTAAATCTTGATACTCAACGTTTACGCTAACCGCAGCTACGTATAGACCAGCGCCGACTCTCCAGCCATTAGCTTCTTTGAATTTCAAATCTAATCCTTGAACGCCAGATGCTGGATCATTTTCACCGGCTACCACGTATCCAGCTAGCAAACGAATACCAAAATACGGAGTTTGCACGCCAACAAAGGGAGCAACATCGTAAACATTTGTATCAGCTGTTTCATAAAAGGAATCTTTCAACTGACTTTTAGAATAACGTGCATCGATACCAGCCATAAAAATTTCAGACACGTGACCACCGAAACGAAGTCCCACACCATAGCCATTTTGTTTACCAGACGTGTCGTCTTGAAGTAGAGGTAACTGTGAAGATTTAATTGTAGTGTCTTCTTGAGAGGTAATTAACATCGGCTCCAAAAACAAGCCGCCTGGTGAACGATAACGAGCGTTGTCTTGTGTTCGACTAGACTGCTCTGCCACTGGTGGATTTGTCGGAGGTGGATTTTGGCCCGGAGCTACCGTCGGAGTTGTAATGTCGTTTGGATAACCTGTTTGTGCTAGTGACGCTTGAGAAAATCCCAAAGCCAAAGTTGCTAATGTAATTATTAATGTTTTCATATATTCCTCGTGTTATAGAAAGCGAGGCAACTACTCCTTCAGGTTTCCTTTTACGGTTATTGAAAGTGGAGCTGCCCCACTCATTTTTGTTGTTAAATTGTGGGCGTCGGATTGATAGCCATACCTGTGTAGGTGCGGCTATTTTCCAAATTCTCAAAGTCGCCTTTAAGCTCTGTTGTCATTGAAATATCTTTTGCACCAGTCTCTTCTAAATGCATTTTAGCTTTATCAGCCCATTCAGAATCATCGACGTGCACTGACATTAAGATGCCGCCTTCTTTAACGAAGCCTTCGTAACGTTTAGCTTCGTACTCCGGAATCCCCAGACCTACCAAGGCGCCGCTTACGACACCTACGGCGCTGCCCACACCAATACCTGCTAATGCAGCCATGATGGGTCCAGCACCAACGAACGGTCCAACGCCTGGAATAGCAAGTAAACCTATGCCAGCTAATAAACCTAATACACCGCCAAGGACCGCGCCCGTTCCTGCACCGGCAGCGGCGCCTTCGGGAGCTTTTGTTCCTTTTACGTGTTTAAGTTCTTGGAATCCAGACTCTTGCGGCATCAATATCGAGATATCGCTTAGGCGAAAACCATTAAGTTTTAGACTATCGACACCACTTTCTAAACTACTTTTGTTATCGTAAATCGCAAATACTGCTTTATTGCCTTTTTTCATAAAAAATCTCCTTTATTACTATTGAGTCACAACTTCTGTTTTATTTAAAACGTTAGAAACACCCCAAACCTTTTTGGCTTTTGAAAGCAAAGTTCTTTGTTCTTGGACCGATTTCACAGGGCCCTTTAACGTGACTTCACCATTAACGGTAATAATTTTTATGTTCTGAGCATAAACAGATAAAGACTTGTCTTTCACAAGTAGCTGCCTAAGATCAGAAGATATTTTAATATCTTTCTCAGACGTTCCATGTTTATCAGCCGTTATTTCTTGAGTCTGTCGGTCACGTTTGTTCACTTTTGTATTATCCGCATTTACGGCAGCCAATCCAGCCAGTGAAAACATAAAACTTATGATTATGAGTATACGTATTTTCATAAATCCTTTCGAGTCTATTTGATTAGACGAAGACCTACAGAGGTAGATGCCCTAGCGGATCTTCTTGCTATTTATTTTTTTTATTTCGAAGGTCTTCTTTGATTTCGTCTGTTTTTTTAACAGCCGCATCTTTTAAGTCTTCATATTTCGATCCTGCTTTCTTCTGGAATCGACCAACAATTGTATTTAATTTGTCAGATACGTCTTCTTTGCGTTGACCATATTTTTGTTGGATAATGCCAGAGATTGAATCTAGGTTACCTTTAGTTTGTTCTAGCTCATCGCCAGTAACATTACCCCAAGCTTTTCTGATTTCACCTTTGATTTCGGTCCATTTTCCTTGGATTACATCTTGATTCATTGCTGACTCCTTTACTAAGTTTTTGTGTTTGCAACAGTCACTGTGAAAGTTATCAAAGCAATAACAGTGCCTGCGGTTAAACATTGATTAAGGTAGTTTTTTCCTTTTGATGGGGCATTTTTGACTTTATAAAGTGTTTCAAAAGACAAATTTCCCTAGTGCGTTCTTTAGACAGTTTTTTTCACGTGCGATAGTATGTTGAAACAACAACGAGGTGTTTATGCTTAAAAAATACAAACGAAACGGATCTCTACTTTGCTCGCTTCTGTGCCCGATTCTATGGCTACTGTTACCAACGTCGTGCGCTAGTAAAGGTTTTAATCGTGGTGATCTGAAAGACCAAATCGCAGTGACAAAACCAGAATTTACTAGCTCTGAAATTAGTGACGCGTTTAATAAAAAACCAAATTTACCAAAAGCGTTTAAGCTAGCGGTTTATTTTAAATCTCCCTCCCTCCCGTCAAATAGTAGTCACAAACTGTCCAGCGTCGATTGGCGCTGGACAGAACAAGACAAAGAAATTCTTGAAACTATCGCCGCGGAATTAAAAAAAGATGGTGTAGTGTCGGATGTGTTTCCTATTATGAGTTCATTGGTGGCCGATGAAGATTTAAAATCTCTGCGATTGGCTGCGGCCAAACATCAGGCCGATGCGCTGCTCGTCATTAGTGGTGCGGGGCAAACCGATCGTTACATCAATAATCTAGGATGGACCTATGCATTGATACTACCTGCGCTTTTTATTCCGGGATCAGAAGCGGACACACTGTTTGTAACTAATGCTGCCCTTTGGGACGTGCGAAATGAATTTCTATATTTAACAGCCGAAGCCGAAGCGACTACCAACAAAACCTACATCGCGGCGTTTGGTAAACAGGACAAAGAACTAATCAACGAGGCCAAGACCTCGTCACTAATTCAACTCAAAAGCGAGCTTTATAAAATGATCAAAGGATCAAGGAACTAAGTTTTGTATCTGAAAAAATTCAGTTACTGAGAATTCATAACAATCGATAAGCACTGATTTACGCGCTGCCTAGTCAATGAAAAATGAAAACATTGATGACCAACTGGATTCGCCACCATCTTTGCCTATTGATTTAACTCGCCAAAAGTATCTTCCTTTTGAAAGTGGTAACGTTATTAAAATTCCATTTTCGCTGTGAGTCGACTCGCTCAACACTTTTTTAGCATCCGCATCTTCACTAATTTGATAAACATATTTCTCCGCATTTGGCACAGTCAACCACTTACAAACAATCGGCGTAATCATCGTACTTTGACTAGGAACTAGTGTGTTGTTCAGTGGATAAACTAGTTTTGGAGTTTGGAGTATTTGTGCAGAGACTACGTCGACTTCAACTGGAAGTGATGGTTGGGATGCTGGCTTTCTTTTGTCGTCCAGTGCCGTAACCTTAGCCTTAAACTTAACTAATGAATCCACTGGAATATTCACTGTCGGTTCTTGAGTTATATATTCTTTTTTTTCTAAGTTTCCTTTTATGGGAATCAGCTGAATGGCATATTGATTAACCGCACTTAAATCAGACCATTGCAAGGTAACTTCATTTTTACCTTTTTTAGAATCAAAGACGATTCTATACTTATTTTTCAAAAACGTTGGTTGTTGTGCCGTGACTTTTAAGGTACCGATCGTACTATACCCACTTGAATTCTTCGAGTTCCCAATTGATTTAACACGCCAAAAAAACATACCTAGTTTTGGTCTATTCCAAAAAAATACATTGGGTGTAATTTCAGTTTCTAAAGCTAAATCATTAAAACTTTTATCATTCGAAATCTGTATTTTGTACCTGGCGGCGTCTGCATTTTTTTTCCATCCTAATTTGTAATTACTGTTTGTTTGCCCCTGGGAAGACGCAATATTTCGTGGCCCATTTTCTTTTTTAAAATCTAAAAGCCAATTGACATTCGAAGACGAAAGAACCGGTGGCGTTAATTGCTTTTCTGGAACACTTTCTGTTTTTTCATCAGGTCTAATTTTTGATGGATTTATTTTTTCGTTGCTGGTTATCTCTGGCCTAATTTCTTTTTCAGCATCATCTTTAAGTGGCGCCTCAATTTGCTTTGTGATTGTTTTTAGTTCGTTCTCATTTGTAATATTTTTCTGAGAATCAGGAATATCCTTTGGTTTTAATTCAATAATTGGATCTTGAGATTTGGGTTTAATATAGTTTTCATTACTCGCAATTGGTGTCTTTTTAGCAGTCTTATTTGCATAAACCCAATATAGAGTTCCAAAAGATAGAAAGGCAATTCCCAAACCCGCCAGCATTTTCTTTTCGGTAAAAAGACTAGGTGGGCGTTTTGACAAATTGCTCTTTAAATCAAAAATAATTTCATCTACACTCTTGTATCTTTGATCTAAATCAACAGCGCACATCTTTTGAATAATGTTAATTATGTAAGTTGGAATACTTATTTTTTGCAAAACTTGATAAGTAATATCTCCCTGTAATATGTTTTGCATTGTAGCGTTTCGATCTTTTCCCGTAAAAGGATTTATTCCCGTCAAAATCTTATATAATATGACTCCAAGGCTCCATATGTCTGATTGAACTGTCGCTGGACTTCCCGATATAATTTCGGGGGATAGGTAAGACACACTTCCTACTGGCGCATGTCTTTTTTCATTTGTTAAATTATTAAAATTAATAAATTCGGCAATTCCAAAATCCACAATTTTAACATTTTTTGGGCTTGGCACCATTATATTCTTTGGCTTAAGATCTCTGTGGATAATGCCTTTACTATGAAGTGCCTGAACTCCATTCAAAATTTTATAAAAAATAAAAATCGCTTCGGCCAAAGACGGTAAGCTTTTTTCAATGTATTCGGCTAGAGAATCGCCTTCTATAAATTCCATGGCAATAAACTGAATGCCATTATCTTCACCTAATTGATAAATAGTCACTACATTGGGGTGGTTCAATTGAGCAAGAGTTCGTCCCTCGCTAAGGAAGTGTTTTGATACTACCGAATTACCGACCTCTTCAATGGCAATAATTTTCAAAGCTACTTTTCGAAATAGTTTTTCTTCGTAAGCTTCATAAACCTCACCCATTCCACCTTTACCTAAAAGGCGAATAATTTCATAGGGTCCAATAATAGCACCCTTGGCAAGTCTTTGGTCGGAATCGGAATCATTCATATTGTTTTTGATTCGGAACCATTACAAAAAACTTAATGAGTATGTTAGGCTAAAATCGATGCCCCCTCAATAGGTTAGAGGTCATCAAGATTAAACTTTTATTACTCAACGTAGATATAAAAAAATGCTTAGAATTTATTTCGGCCTAATACTATTTTTATGCACTTTGGCCCCGGCACATGGACAGGAGCTGGTAGAATGGTTTGAACCTAGACTTAAAGCTGGCAGTGCTGAATATACCTCTTTAGTTACACTGATCGGAAAAGTTTCACCGGGAACATCAATCAGTGTAAACCCCAATAGTCTAAACGTAATTCAATACTCAAATAAAGAAAATAGTAGTTTTTCTCCGAAGTCGGCCGCCATGCCTTCTGTTGCTAACTCAAAGGGTTTTTTTTATTTCAATGTTTTAGTTCCATTTGGATTAACCCAACTGACAGTCGAGGTAAAACTACTAAATGGTGAAATAAAACCGGTACTTATAACTATGAGAGTGGATAAAGAGTCTGCTAATCTAAATGTCAAAGTCACCCGCTTGCCTAAAATCATAAAATTTAAAGAGAGCAAAAGACGGATTTTTGAATTTTCATTTGGCATATCTCCATTTTTTCAGACTGAAAAAACGTCTCCAGAAAAATCGGTGGGTTACACATATTCAAGTAGTTCGATGCTGACACCTATTATTGACTTTAGAACAAAACTTAATTTTTGGAAGTTAGAGTTTCAGTCTGGTTTTTCTGATATGAAAATTAAAAACTCCATTGCTGATAAAAATCCTGACTCTAATACCTACACTTACAATTGGGTTACCCTTGGTGGTAAATATCGCTTAAAAGAAGCTTCCAATGTTTGGTTAGCCACTGATATTAATTGGGTCAAGCGAACAGTCTTTTTTATTAATACACTTGGTGAACCCAAACCGACCTTGTTAAATGCATATCGTTTTGGATTTGGATTTCAATATGAGCACAAAAAAAACAATTCTTCGATTGTTAGTGAAATAAAATATTATGCACCATTTGCTATCAAAGTAGATAAAGGTGAAATTGTCTATAGCCCTCTTTATACTTTCACTGCTGCATCTAGATATATTGTACATAGGCGAAAAGAAACAGACTATGGAGTTGGGTTATATTTAGAGTCTGATAGTTATAATATTCAGTTTAGAAGTTCAGCTGACTTGGTTGATTCTAAGGATCAAAAAAGCCAGATTATTTATGGCATTAATTTTTTTATAACTTATCGCTGGGATAAATCAGTCAAATCACAACCAGTTATGATTAATAACCCACCCAATTAAAGTTCTGAATAGGTAAATACTGAACCACTGTCAGTATAAGTTGGTAAATCAAATAATTTGGCGCCAATAGAAACTAAACCCGAACTACCGGACACTGACGATCCAAATTGATCATTGGTTTTGCCATTAGGATTTACAATCTTAGACTCCAAACTAAACGTTCCAGTTCCGGGATTTAGAAAGTATGCATATACAGATCCAGGTCCTGATCCGCTAGTTGGGCAACCAAGAAGGATTCTATCTAAAGCCCTTTCATAGATGGCGACGCTAGCTCCGCAATTATCATTTGCCTTTGCAAAAGGAGAAGTGATTAAAGATTTCAAACTGTAATTTGTATTTCCATCTTTTTCATATAGGTAAGCTTGACCTAAGCCACCATTTCCTAAAGGGGCTCCTATAAGCAGCCAGTTTTTAAAAAAAGCAATCGAAGCTCCAAAGCTTTCCGAAGCGGCACCCGTCAGCGGGACTGGTTTTTTAACGTAACTAGAAGTGACATAATCAAAAACATGCACCTCTCCGCTGTGAGCTGCCCCACCGAACCTGTCAGAAATAGCGGCCTGATTTCCGTTTAATGCGACCTTTATACGATCAGGTCCGTTTGAAGAATTGATGGCAGGAAAATCTAACGAACTAGTAATAGTCCAGTTAGTACTTTTTTGAACTAAAAATGCAGCCGCATAATTAAAGTGGCCACTGCCAATTAGAATTTTACTACCATCCGTGCTAACGGAGGCTCCAAAATAGCCATTCACTGAGCTTGATGAACCCCAAATAATTCCGGTTTGAATCCACGTAGAGCCAGACATTTCATAAATTAAAGAGACGCCTTGACTCGGTAATGTGTTTGTAGACAGAGGGGCTCCAACAACTAAAACAGAACCCTTAATTGAAACACTATAACCAAATCCTTTAATCTTTGTATCGGGTGGGTTAATTATTTGCTTCAATGTTAGAGCATTTTGACCAGCGTCACGCTGGTAAATTAAAACCGTTCCTGTTGAACCATTTCCTTGAGCAAAACCGGGCGCGCCAACGACTACATAACTATTGTCAGTTGAAACCGCTGTACCTCCCGCAGAGTAGGCCGTTAGAGGTAAATCAGATAATGTATTGAATGCGTACATTCGAACTGCGGTCGTAATTACCTTAGTTGAAACACCCTCTGAAGCATTTCCTAATTTGGCCGAGACTCCGATTGTACAACTGCCCACATTGTCTATAGACGGTGTGCCGGTAAGAATCCCAGAATCAGGATTAATACTCAGCCAAGAGCACGTATGAGAACCAGTAGTTGTCCACTTAAAACTGGCACTCGCAATATATGGAGTCGAAGTGGCCGCGAGTGTACAAGAATAACTGATATTTGAATTTAAACTAGCTGCGCAATTATTCATATTAATGGAGATTGGAACTGTGGGAACGTTTATATTTTTATTAAAAAGTATTTTAATAGAGCTATTAAGAGTAGCTGCAATCGAAAATTTACAATTTCCAACATTATCTATCGTTGGATTCATAGAAATATCTGCAGAGTTAGCATTCACTGAAATAAAACTACACGTGTTGTCTAATTCCTTACTCCATGTAATTTGTGGGCTTGCAATGTCTGTTGTAGCTTTTAGTGAACAAATAGAATTGCCATTTACATTTACTGTGCTTGAGCAGCTAACTTCAGAAATTGAAAACACAACTTTAGCAATTTGAACCGGTAATAAAACCGCACCTTGAGCCTCGCCGTTTTTCGAAGAGGCCCTGACCGAAAGATTACAAATTTTATCAGAAAATTGGATAGGAGGTGATCCAGTTATTATTCCGCTAACTGAATTAATGCTTGCCCAAACACACGTGTTATCAGTGCCCAAACTCCAAACTAAACTCTTATCGGGCAAATTAACATTTCCCAATAATTCACAAGAATAAGAGGTGTTAACTTTTCCAGTATTAGGACAGCTTGTAGGGGTGATTTTTACTGACACCGCAGGTATTGTTAAGGAAATCTCTTTAACAATTGAGGATCCAAAATTATCTCTAATAAGCACAGCAAGATTACATGAACCTATATGGTTTGTTTTAGGAGTCCCACTCATATGACCTGATTTTCCATCAATTTGAACCCATGAACATCGGTTACTTGCGGATAGTTCGTAAGTAAAAGTCGAAGCTACAATTGCATTTGAAGCTGAAATGTCACACTGAAAGGCCTCATCAACTCCAGCTAAATTGACACAATTTTTAAATTCACTATTTATTATTGGAGGCTTAACATTTATTGGTAAAGACAATTCACTATAAATCTCTTCCGGCAGTTGCTCTTTATTTTCTGGATCAACGATGGCTTTCGATTTTACTCGAAAAGAAAGCACACAGGAACCAATTTGAGAGACACTAGATGTGCCATTGAGATATCCATTTACAGGATTTAAATTAATCCATTGGCAAGTATTTAGTTGGCTTAATTCCCAAATGATCTGATTTGAATCAATTTTTTCGGAATTAACTATTGCCTTGGGTTGACAAGAAAACGATTCCCCAACATTTGTTTCTGATAAACAGTTGGCCTCAAGAACTAACGAATTAAAAAGAAGACTTGAATTACTATTTAAAGCATCTAGTCCAGGATCCTGCCCATCAACCAGCCTACAACCAGAAAAAAAGGTGTGCACAAATGAGAATGTAAAAGTAACGACTAAAAAATACACAATTTTCCGGTACATTCCCCACCCCTGCAACGAATTGGATCTCTATTTTATTAAATTGCAATTAAAAGACCAATAGTTAAATACAAGGAGATCTTATTAGAATATTTAAATCAGCTAGGTATTATTTGAAATTGCCAACAAAGTTATCAATGTAGACAACTTATTCAATTATCTTTTTAATCTTATCAAAATTAGCTTCTCATTTTAATACACGACCTAATAGTCTGGCAATTATCGACTAATACATGCAACTTGAGTTTATTAAGCCAGAAACAGACTCTGCATTGAGAATTTTCGCTCCATCGTGTAAACAGATACCGCCACTGGATCCAGTGACATTTTTTACAACGGCACCGTAAATATGAACAATCCCAGACTGCAAATTAATAGATTCAATTGATTCAGCAATAATGTGGGAATTTCCAGATACTGTTCTTATTTCTCCTACAGCGCTGGCCCTCGCACACAATGTTCCTGAAATCGAAGTTAACGACTGAATTGATAAGGCGTTTACTTCTGTCACTCCACTCATTCTTTCCAAGGAAACTTGCATCGCAGACATAATTTTTAAATTACCGGACATACTATTGATGACTATATTTTTTCCGGCTTCGATGCGCAAATTACCGGAAATACCTTGACGGAAAATATCCTCCTGCGAATCTATATATTGGGAATTGGTGCTTTGAAAAAAACCGTTACAAACTGCTCCCGAACCCAATAAAACCGGTGATGTTGGATTGGCCATATCTGATATATTAGTGTCATTGAGTTTATTGGTGGAACTGGAATCAAACATAATTTGTCCAGGTTGTTGACACGCGTTGAGTAACAATGCACCCGCAATCCACCCAATAACATTTGGTAGTCTATTCATTTTAGAGTCCCCCTGAGAATAAGAATCAGCAAACAGGCGGCCAAAATCTATTTTTCTAATTTATCAACTTTGCTCAGAATTTTCACAATGAGATTGACTAAAACTGACTAACTATTTCCTATCGCTACCGATGATTTGTATAAAATTATTGATCAACTAGCAAAGTGGAGCATGACGATAACAGGACTTCTATTTTAGTCTATTTTCAACAGATCGCTGAGTCTGAAAAACGATGAACGTTACAAGCAATGTTTTGATCGCATCGCCAGGTAGGAACGGCAATACACCAGAAACTAAAAGTGCTTTTGTTGGAACAAAGATGGATAGGACAAGCACACCAAACGCAAATGTAATCGCACTTCCAGAAACAGCCGCTATCCAAGTTCTGAATATTGATTTCGTCCAACCAGAATCAGATAAGAAACCCATCCAGTAGGATGCCACAACCATACCGATTAAATATCCAAATGTAGGGCCAACTGACAATCCCGCTTTTGCCATTGCAAAAACTGGCAAACCTAAAGCACCTACCGCTAAATAAGACAACACAACTGCAAGACCACGTTTGCGTCCCCACAACAACGCCGTCAGCGCTACACCAAATGTTTGGCCAGTGATAGGAACTGGAGTCCACGGTAATGGGATCGCGATTTGCGCTAGTAAACTAAGTAAAACAACTCCAAATATAATGGATAGGCCGTTTTCTAATACTTTGTTACCGCGTTGACTAAGTAATTGAGGAATTAGTGCGTGTTCTTGAGTCATGGGCGCTCCTTTGTGAATGCGCCCTTAATCTATAGTTTTGGACCCGTTTGGGCAACGAAAGTCCCGAGTTTTGCACAAAGCCGACGCAGTTAATCAGAAATGATTGTCACTCAGATGACGTCGAGGCATTTTAGGTAACTCAACATTCGATGAACCAAAACGAAAAGCATACACTAGGCTTTGATTTATCTGAAGTTCTTTATAGGTTAATTGTCTGATGTCAGCTATCTTATCAAGTTGAGTCGCATTTAAAGTCTGCTGATTGGATATTGATTTAACAAAATTAAGATATAGAGACTGTATCGCTATAGGTTGCGCTTTAATTTTATTTTCTTCCATAAAAAGCCACATTCTTTGAATTTCTCTACCGGCATAGAAATAATCTTCAAAATTTTTAAATGGCCCTGACAGCACTAACAGTCCCGACGATTTTTCTAGTAAAAAATTAAGACGTATTTTCGTTTGATAATTTAAAATAAAAAAAGGTATCAAACGAACTAATGAGGGAAATTTTTTAAAAATAAATAATGAAATTTTATCCACAAAACCGATTTGAAGATTTTCCAGCGTAACGCCATCCTCAAAATTTTTAGTCTTAAGTCGAAGCCATTTTGTAAAATCTCCCATTAACGGAGTTTTCAGCCAAAGTAATGCTTCAAGCCAACTCCACTCTTTAAGCAAATCTTGGGAAACACTTTTTACGATTTTCCATTCAAAACTACGTTCTCCAGGCACATCGGAAAACTTTTTATGATACTCACTTAAAGAAAGATCCACTGATTCCAATGCCCCGCGAAATGTCTGACGTCCCAAAATTGAATCTCTAACTACATTATTTTTTACTGGCTTTATAGTTTCATAACTCACATCTACCGAAGAATCCGAATCTATAGTGATCTGACAGGAAAAACCAAACTGAGCC
>CAZCHT010000007.1:0-60062 GCA_964498705.1 uncultured Bdellovibrio sp.
ATTTATTAGATATTTTATATGATAAAAACACTCGCTAAAGACGATCTAAGCCATCTTATATTCGATGAAATTTACCAGCGCTATAGTGAACCTAAAACGCGCCGAAAGGCGTTTGCAATTTTAGAATCCGCCATCAGCTGCTATGACAAACGCGGATTTGAAAGCGTGACATTCAAAATGATCGCACGCGAATCGGGATTAACTGCACCGTCACTGCGACACTACTTTTCTGATTTGGACGAGATTCGCGAACTGGCGATGAAATACATTCATACTATTGCTCAAAAAATCGTTGTAGATGCGATGGCCACGGCAAAGGATCCTAGCGATGGATTCAAAAAATATTTGGAAGGTCACAGTATCTGGGCCAGACATTTCAAAAGGCACTTGTGTGTTTGGGTTAGTTTTATATCGTTCAGTTCAAGAAAGAAAAAAGAGCGAGCCCTCAACACAGAAGCCGTATTAAATGGAGCAAAACGTATCAGCGAGATGTTGTCTCGAGGCCGCCGAAGTGGCGTATTCCATCACAAAGATGATTTTCAAGCCGCACGGCTAATACAGACACTGATTTTAGGATGGCTAACGACTTTGGTAACTGAAGACTTAGAGAAACCAGATGTCTACACTGAAAGTGTAATTAAAGAGTGCTTACTGGTTGTCAGTAGGAGTTGAATTTTTAAGTCTTACGGCACGATAAGATGGCTTTGAAAATATTCGAATAATATCACTGACACTAAACTTCATTACCCAAAGCCGCGTCTGCCCATCACCAATCTTAAGCTGTTCTGGAGTGTACACAATTTCAGCGCCAAGACTTAGATAGTATTTCATCGGGCCACGAGAACAGTCGAAATAGACTTCACCAGAAACATTCGCCATCTTTAAATACTCGGCGACCATAGCCATCACCGGCCGAACGGAATTTATTTGGACTTCACTCTTTGAAAAGAGCCGACCTAACTCGAACGTCTTTTCTCCATTTTCACCGCGAGGTAAAATGATATGAGGAAACTCTCTTTCAATATATGTTTTGTTTACAGTGCCATCGAAAAGCCGAACCATCGTTAACAATCGCTCTGTTCCCCGGCGCGTGAATGACAAATAAGTAGTATTTGACAGCGGTGCCTGAAGCTCTAGCTGTTCATCACGATCAATTTCCTCTGCTGTGAATGCTTTATCTTTTCTTAGCTGATCAAAATATTGATTAACATTGGATCGCAGCTGCGGATCCGTGGACACGGTCGAAAGCTGGTCATTTTTCAGCATTGTGTAGTTAACGACGTTAGATTGCAGACGACCAAATACAGGATTCCAATTTACTTTGATTTGATCGTACGCTTCAATCCCGTCCGCATCTTGCACACGTTTTGTAAAAATATGAAGGTCTGACTGATATCGGTGATTAGCATTGTTTTCGATTATACGCTGATCAACATGTGCGCGGGCCTCTAGGAACCCAAAATAAAATCCATTAAAATCCCCATATTTTTTGATTGGAGTTGCTTCCATTTCAACTAAAATTTTTAACAAATATTCCTTTGCTTTAATATCATGAGAGTTTTGAAACAGAAAATCGTTCATGTACTCCATAGAAGCATACGGCAGAGCCATTTCGTACACACGCCAGTCAGTCAACTGCAACCATTTAGGAATATCCGTGTGTGGCCAATACTGATTAGAAACGCCATACGTGTTAATCAGATCGAAATACTTATTCATTATAAATAAATCCAAATAAGAATTAGAACTTTCGTATGCCAATGCCGGGTGCTGAGCAATTTTAGCTCGGGTTTTGCGTTCTTTTTCGTTTCTACCCGATGATATCCAGTGTTTAACTTTGGCTCTGAATTTTTTAGAAAGCTGACCATAAGATTCATTTTCAACATATGCGTTGTAGAGTCGCCCGATCTTGGAGGTGGAGGAAATCGTTTTCAGAGCCCATGTATGATTGGCTTTCTGCAATACTTCTCGCAAAGAAACTCTACCTAATTCCTTCGCCGTTTCTAAAATGTGTTGCATGTATTTAAAGTCTTGGTCTTTTACTATCGATACCGGAAGTGGCGCATTAAAGAAATATCCATCAAGAATGCTCCAATCCCAATGGCGCTCTTGAAAGAAATTCGATTTGGGACGAAACCCCATCAAAAGATCAATATAGAATCCAGGGGCCCGGACATCATAACGACTTGATGTCGATTCTAAAATGGACACATATAAATCAAAAAATTTTAAATCGAGTAAAGTTCCACGCTGATTTAATTTTTTGAAAAGATCTTTGGCAATTTGTGCGTCGGATAGATCGCCGCCACTGCGCCATTGTTCACCGAAGTACACTTCAAGTCGTCGTTCGAGATCCTTATTTAAAACTGATTTTTGACCAGATTCTGAGGGCCTATAAACACCTTCACACAATGGATTAGCGAATGCAAAAACCGTTAAAAAAAGAACGGCTAGAAAAAGAGTCTTCCTAAGGGAATGAACCATACCACACCAGAGTGCAACCATAAGACCTATGTTATTGAAACCCAGTCGCTTTAACAGCTTTTGGGGGGTGATTTTCCCCAGGCTTGATCGCAGCTGTCTAAACTTTTGACAGCGGAGGTAGCCATCGAATACCGTTTTTATCAGACTAAAAAAGGATTTACCATGAAGAAAAAAAATCTCGGCAATTCAGGATTAGAAGTTTCTAACATTTGTTTTGGCGGAAATGTTTTTGGATGGACCGTTGATGAGGCGACATCATTCAAAATTTTGGATACGTTTGTTGCTGCCGGTGGAACATTTATCGATACTGCCGACGTTTATTCGCGATGGGTTCAGGGCAATCATGGTGGTGAATCAGAAACAATCATCGGCAAATGGATGAAGGAACGCGGAACACGAAATCAAGTCGTAATTGCAACCAAAGTCGGAATGGAAATGGGACCAAATAAAAAAGGCCTAAAGAAAGATTACATATTTTCTTCCGTAGAGGCTTCACTTAAGCGATTGCAAACAGACCGCATCGATTTATATATTTCTCACAAAGAAGACGACGACACATTACCCGAAGAAACTTCAGAGGCTTACGGTCAATTGATCAAACATGGTAAAATTAGGGTTTGTGGCGCTTCGAACTATTCAGCAAAACGTTTACGTAAAGCGATCGAAGCCGCACATAAAAACACATCCCCGGCATATCAATCACTGCAACCTATGTATAACCTATATGACCGCGGGGATTTCGAACACAATTTGCAAAGTGTGTGTGAAGAATATGGCCTCGGTGTAACTCCCTATTATTCTTTAGCGAGTGGTTTCCTAACCGGTAAATATCGCACTGAAAGCGACACCAACGACAAGGCTCGTGGTGCGCGCGTAAAACAATATGTGAACGATCGTGGATTAAAAATCTTATCAGCCCTTGATAAAGTCAGCAAAAATGAAAAATGCTCGATCGCAACTGCTTCGCTCGCATGGCTGATCAGCCGCCCCGTCATTACGGCGCCAATCGTGAGTACAACTTCAGTAACACAAATGAAAGACATGATTGCGGCTTCTGATTTGAAATTATCAGCCGATTCACTAGGAATACTAGATCAAGCTAGTGACCCTGGTATTTAGAAACATGGAATTTGGGGAACGATTTTAGCATTCCCTATTGGGCATGCACATAGTCTGGTCTCTAATCGCTTTATTTACACTTGGCCTTGCACCGACTGTCCACGCTTTATGCGAAAGTGACAAATCGGCGTGCGTGGCTGCTCTAACCAAACATACAAGTCTTCATGATGGCCCGAATTGTTTTAATGCGGCGTTGGTCGCTGCGGGTCTGATGGATGAAATCGTCTACGTAGATTCTCTTGAGTACGCTTTTTATCTAGAGTTCTTCTGCCAAGCCCAACCAAAAAACAGAAATGCGGCTGGAAACGTATTAGTATATTTAGGAATCGAGCCATCTCCATTACTGATGGCCGAAGAGAATATTCAAATTCTGCACGGAGCCTATAGTCTGGGGTCGGGAAAAATTTTAGAAAAAACATCAAATGCTGGCAGCCTATTCGGTAAAAACGAAGGACGAGAACGTGCGGGTGTATATCAAATAAAGCCATTGCCACAATCTGCTTTCGCTACGAAAGAAAGCGGCACTAAATCAATGATGGGTTATCGCTGCTTGCCACCAACTGAAGTCGCAAAACAAATCGCCGTTCTAAATGCCGATCCGCTAGCTCAACAAATGTTTAATTTGCGTATTCAATTTACGCAGAAGTTGCAAACGCAGCCGCTTTCAAAAATAACAGGATTAGCAGAACAGCTTAAACTCATAAGAGCTGCGCTAAAAAACAGAAAGGGTAACTCAAAAATAGATCTCTACCTAGCCGCCCTTTCAAGATCTTTAGTTGGAACAATTGAAACTGTGGTCGATGAAGATAACGCCAATTATGATGAGGAAATAAAAAGCGAACTAAGAGAGTTTCTATCTACTAGTTTTGAATTGGTAGAAAAAGTGAATACGAAGACTAATTTTTCTAAAACTAAACCTCTTCTTTTGAAATACTAGCCAACGAAAACGTGAATGTCAGTAACATCAGACAATAATTGTAAGTCGACGGAATTGTAGACGGTTTCACTCCGCCGGCACCTTAGAATTTCAGTTCACAGTGGAACGAATGTCGCAAGCCTATGCCGAGATGGCCAAAGACTTAGATAACTCTAACTGGACCGGGTATCAGGACTAGTGCATGTTCCAAAATTAAATAAGAAAACCGGTGCGCGCTCTTATGCAAAGATCAAACTTGAACACGTGGATCTATCTGCCAACGCCACTCAGTTGAAGATTTTAGATTGGGAAATCTCGTTAAAAGAAGGAAAGAAAACGTACATTCCTACTCACTATAACTTGTCTAAAACCGACCTAACGAATGTTACGCCAGTAGCGCCAGGATCTAAAGCAAAACCAACCCTTAATCAGATCGCCAAAGCCCTAAGAATCCAATTAGACGATTGCCTTAAAGAAAAGCCTTGGTTGAAATAGGGCATACCTTTTTTCATTCCCCTGGTTTTTACTAACTGAGCTGCCCATTCCTAGTGTATAGGATGGGCATGGAAACAAACTTTGCGACCCTTGGCATTTTACCAGTACTTGTTACGAACCTAGAAAAATCAAACATTCTAGTCCCAACTCAAATTCAAACAGAAACGATTCCGGTTATTTTGCAAAACTCAGATTTGATTGCTGTCGCACAAACTGGTAGCGGCAAAACATTAGCCTACTTATTGCCAATCTTAACTCGATTACAATCTAACTCTTTGTCACGAGCCGTAGTTCTATCTCCAACTCGCGAAACAGCTGAGCAAATCCACCGCGTATTTAAAGAGATTTCTGCAGGACTTACTATTTCCAGCTGCGTGGCTGTTACTGGAGTTCCTGTAGCCACTCAAAATAAAGAACTTAAAAAGAATCCTCGTCTGATCGTGGCGACTCCGGGCCGATTGCATGAACATTTGCAAGCCAACAAACTTTTACTAAAAGGTTTAGATCTACTTGTGATCGATGAAGCCGATCGTATTTTGAGCATGGGCTTTGATCAGCAGCTTAAATTTATTCAAAGCACACTTCGTGGCGAACGTCAGACGATGTTGTTTGCAGCGACGTTCAACAAAGACGCAGAACCTATTGCGAAATTATTTATGAAACCAGATGCTGTTATGATTCGTTCAACGGCTGCGGGCGCTCCTGTCGAGACGCTTAATCAAAAAGTATATTTTATGAAAGCGGGTCAGAAAGAAAATCAACTTTTAGATGAGGTCAGAAAAGCCAAAGGCGGAGTTATCGTTTTCTCTGACAATCAAGAAGGCTGTGTGGCTTTAGGCCGTTTGCTGGCCCATCATCAATTTGCTTCCGAATTTGTTCACGGCGATATGAATCCAGGCCACCGCAATCGTATTCTTCGCGAATTCCGCGAAGGCAAAATCCAAATCATGGTGACAACGGATTTGTTAGCGCGCGGATTGGACGAACCGTCAATCAAGTATGTAATTAGTTTCGATCTACCGTACAAAGCGGAAGATTTTCTTCATCGCATCGGCCGCACCGCTCGGGCTGGTCGCGAAGGCACGGCAATTACGTTTGTGACGCCGTCAGATGGCCGAACATTTCGCAAAATGAAGAACTATTTGACCGGTGCTAAAGAAGAAAAACTAACATCTAATTTTGAGTTTGTTGATCGGTAGCCTCAGTAGTTTGTTACCACATCATCATAAAACCTAAAAACTCATGTTTGGAACGTATCATCTGAAACTAATTCGATTTTAGATAGTTTTCTATTAAAAATCCAAGCAGTTATTAGACTCATAATCAAACCAATGTTACCCCACATCAATGGAGCCCAAAGAGGCACTTTAAATTTAGCATGGGGATAATGCCATAAATTGAAAGTAAGACCCATTGATTCAACAAAGACACCCATAAATAGAAAATAAATTATATACTTAAATGCCCTTGGACTTCTAAAAAAAATCAGGGCGATAATTAAAATTATTGATGCTATCGAAGTCAGCAGAATTTCGTCATGCAATATAGAAAATGAAATCGCAAATAGTATAGAATAAATTAACATCTTTTTAACTTGAATTTTTTCTGTTAAATTCACACCAATGAAACGATGAGCATTTAGACAATAGAATCCCCACATGAATAGCTCATTATAGGGCATCAATAGTACATCTTTAGCTGTAAAATCAAAAGTTAAATTTTTTAAAGCACCATAGTTTGAAAGCGTAAAAACAAAACTTGTAATAATAAAAAAATAGAATTCAAGCTTTCTTAGAGGATAAAAACTGATTGCCCAAAAAACCAATAAAATAATAGTTTTAATAACATTGTCCTGAATGAATGTACTCAAAATCATCGTTACCAGAAACTGAATTGGCCATTTAATATTATTCATTTGATATACCTCCCTGGGGCCAGCAATCCCTTTGGATCAACGAACGCTTTAATTTTCTGAGCCAATGGAAAAACTAGAATCGTAGAATCATCCATTAAATGCATATGATCAATATGCAAGTCTATAAAGATGATCGTAAAGATAGAAACGATCGCGGCGGTAGTCATGGTGGCACCAGCGTTTGTGATTCAAACCCATATGTGAGCCAATGTGCGGGAACTAAAGAGCGTTGCGCTGCTAATCCCTATGATAGCTCTTGCAAGTAGTTTGCTTTTAAAGCCCATTTAGTTTTATTGTAAACTATGGGCTTTTCTGTTTCGGGTTTATTCGCGAGTTTTATTTTTGGAGTCATTGGTTTGTTTCTTTTACGCAAAGGTAAAAATGAAGCCCAGTATGACTATATCTTTATAGGGATCGCGCTGATGGTGTATCCCTATTTTACGAGCGGACCTTGGATTGATTGGGTCATCGGTGCCGCTCTATGTGCCCTGGCCTATTTCCGGCCTTTCTAAACCGGTGCCAGGTCCTCTTTCTTGTTACAACAAGTCATTTTCGGTAATAATCGGTCGGTTATCTCGCCTATTTTTTTTGGAGGTGAAAAATTGGTGCTTCAATCCCCACTTAACTCCTTCTAGTTTCTCTGTGTCCGGAATCTTGTTTAGCCATTCTAGAGTCCCGTTGGGGTCCGAAATAAATGTAGTATCTTCCGCGAGCGGAACCAGAAGTTCTGAGTTATTTAGGACTCCTCTCAAAGTACTATAAGGATAGTCTTCAACATGGACGCAAACTCCGGCAGATATCGGATTTCGATAGTTATACTTGTAGGCGTTTAAAAAGTAGTTCGTATGCTGCAAGATACACTTGTAATGACGACCGGCAAAGGATTCGTTGATTCTATTTCCTTCCTTCGTGAGGCGACGACTCGTTCGTCCCATGAATTGGTGCATGCACTGACTAATATTAGCCTGTGGAGTCGACGCAATAAGATGGAAGTGATTGCTCATCAATACAAAACTGTGCACGAGTAGCTGATGATCGTGGGAAGTTCTGGTGAGCTCTTCACAAAAAATTTCCCACACTCGCGGCAAGGGAATATAAAACCATTCTCGATTGATTGAACGTGCACTAATATTGTAGGGATATTCTGATTGGAGGATGGCTTTAGCTCTCGGCATACAAGCCGCCTTCGCAAGCATGTTGCCAACCTCAAAATCACTTTATAATTTTTTTGGAAACATAGCGTCCGGAAAGAGGACCTGGCACCGGCAAATTTCAGTATGGATCGATTACAATCCATTCGCCAGTGAACGGATTGTAAATGGTGTTATTCGCGTGGGGACTAAAAGGTAAGTAATTTTGTTTCTTTTGAGCATTGGCCACTCGCGACCCGTGGATTGTTCGAATTAGGATATTTGCAAAAGCAGCTTGTACAAGTACGTATGCTTTGAAGGCTTCATCTGGTAGTAGCCCCTCATCAACGTCCTTTTTTAAAATTGAGGAGTTGAGGCCCGGCCTAAACTCAAAGAGCATCATATTTTGCGCGGAGTCTATTTCAATCGGTTTAGCGAATCGAGACCTCGAGCTCTTTAGTGTTGCGTAAAAGTTCTGATGAGCTTGAAAAGCTTCTGCGGCCTTGTATCCGTCGGAAAATCTAGAATCGACAAATTGCTTAATGACCATCGGGCGGCCTTCAAACATAACCAAGTTTACGTCGCCTTCGGCGTTTTTGGCTAAGTTCAACGTCGCGAGAACTCGATATTGCTTCGAATTGAAAGATATTTCTTTCCGATCGGTCTGGCCTGAACTCGCTTGCAGCAATGCTTCAAGCCGCCGGTCAGAAGCGCGCTGAAGCTGCGTTTTGTACCGGCTTAAGACAGCAAGGGCCTCTTGCAAAAGCGTCCTCGTCAGATTAACTGGCTCACCGTATTCAGTGAAATCTTCGGGGTGGAATCTAGAGCCTTGCTTTTGACTAATTCCATCAGCATAAATCTCTGTTAGGAGATTCACGTGTCTACCCGAACTCGCCCAATCCGTGTTTGGGGCCAACAATTCTCGTAGTGTTGGATAGAAATCGAGAGGAAAAACACCCGTCGTTGCGATCTGTTCAATCGGCGATTTAAAATGTCCATAGAACTCATAACAAGTGTTGCTCAAAACCATTTGGCAGGTGACTAAAATATAGACAAATAGAATTTGGCTGGCTTTCATATTTTCGTTTCCAATGGTTATTCCAAAATCAACTAATTCAATTAGTTCAATTCGTGTACCAAAGCGCCGTTCGGCAGCTTATACCGAATTGAATCATAGGATATCGCACAGAAAGAGGTAGTCGAATCGACGATTCCACGCGACGGGCTTAATGTTACGTCAGGGGAAAGTATTGAGGGGGCAAACGTTGTTACCACGTCCGCCAAATCCGAATCTAAATATTTTACGAGTAAGCACAAGCCACTTTTGAAGAAGAGATAAGTTCTATTCATGATTTCAAATTTAGGTTCATCTATTCTTAAATACTAAGTAGTTATTTTTTCAGAGATTTCATTTTATAATTGGCGGGCACGAGTAGATGAGTTTATAACTGAGTGTTTGGAACTCTCTGCTTAAACGAATTTATTTGAGATAGTGTTACCAAGGACGAGCTCACCGGCAAAGTAAAAAGCTAGAAAAAACAACTTTAAATTTGGAACACGAAAACGAAAGCTTCAGCATACTTATTATCATTTAACTAGGTGCAAGTTTTCTCCAGATAAGTAATAAATTGAGCCGTTTGGAGCAACTTTAAGGCCCATATTCACCCATAATCCTGAAACCGCACAAGATCCAGAGTTTATGGCTGTAGACGATCCACCTCCGCAGAATGTACTTACTTCCCCCGATGAGGATATCTTTCGGATATATCCTGTTGAGTATGCGTTATCTCCTACAAACAAATTACCTAAAGAATCAACGGCCAAATAACCATTTTCAAGATTAAAATAAAATGAAGCTTCATTACCTATCCCATTTTCAACTTTTTGAGTACCGCTACCAGCAAATGTTGTTACGACTCCAGACGGAGTTATTTTTTTTATTTCGAAGTTCCCAACATCGGCAACAAACACATTATCAGCAAAATCAATTGCGATACCTCTAAGTGAGCTAAAACTCGCACTCACCCCAATACCATTGGAATTTCCACGAGTTCCCGAACCCGCAAATGTACTGAATACACCGTTAGGAGTGACTTTCCTAACTATGTGTGTATCTGTATAACCTGGGCCAAATGCTGTGTAATAGATATTACCATTACTATCCGTCGCCATTTGGCGTGCGCCTTCGTCTGATGGGAATATCGCAAAATTTGACACAACACCATTTGAAGTAATTTTCTTAATTACACCAGGAGTAGCTACGTACAAGTTATCATTTTTATCTATCGTAATATTCGCGTAACCACCGCCAGATGAAACGTACGCAACAAATGTAGACTTGGTCCCAGAAATATCTACTTTATGGATTATCCCTGCATTGACATTAGGATAGAATAAATTTCCGTTACTATCCACAACAAGATTTATGTTATTTCCCGACACTCCAGTTCCTGAAAGAACCAAACTAACTTCCTTCGCCGAGACTGAATCCTCCTGATCGCTTGATGTCTCTATTGATACGCACTTTCCATTCCCATCTTTTTGCTCTTTGGTATTGTCACAAACAGAATTGTTACAAGAGGAAAATAAAAACACGGCCAATATTAACAATAACGGATACAAAATCTGACGAAAATTGTAGTTAAAAACTTTTTTTGTTTTCATCTACTATATATCGGTTAGAACGATCCAATACTTAAGTATTGGGTCAATTTGAGAAAATGCCCTTTATTAGCTGTATGACCGTCATAAAATCAAAATTTTTTAACTCGTCACAGAGAACGAGACAACTTTCGAAATGGCGGAGAGCTTTCGGTTTGAACACGTATGCGTAAGTCTATAGAATTTTTGAGTTAAATTTTAAGGCAGCAAGCTGGGTAGCCGAAAGAAGCAAACTCAAAAATTGCCAGCCATTTTGATCTGAAAAGCTCATTCAATGATAGCCGCCAAGCTTTTAAGATAAGTGGCTTCGGAAGCAACCAACTTACTTTGCGGATATGATCTGCATACCATCCGGCTGAGCTTCAACAAAGCAGCCGCCCGCTGGAGCTGCAAAGATCTCTTTGAAAATGGGATTCTTGGGGTCAGATTTGTCGATCTCGTAACCATACAAGACATTATCATTGATTTCAACGCCGTCGACAATTGCCGTTTTTTTTACTCCATCTGGAAAAGGGCAGGTAACGACCATCTTAAGCGAGTGCGAAGCCATCGCCGAAGCAGAGATGGCCAGCGATAAAATGAAGATTACTTTATTCATATACAAATTTCCTTTCATAAAAGAAACGAATCTATCACGTCAAAAAGTTTTTGGATATGGGGTCTGTATTTAAAACTGGAATGTCAATTGGTTAGTCACTCTAAAAGGAAATACCTCCTTGCCGAAAACCGCTTAATCAATCTTAGCATTTTGAAGCGAAACAAATAGACCAGAGCCGTTCACAGAATAGCCATCTTTTGTAAAGCCGCTGTCACTCTTCAAAACACCCAAATCCGCAGGTAGCAAATCAGGAAGCAAAAGTAGCAACTCAAAGAAACATTGCGACTTTTTCTGAAATAATCGCATTCGGACTGTCTGGTGCATTTGTGTTTTTTCAATTAGTTAGAACAATTGGGAATTTTGAATTTTAAGATCTTTTTCGTCATTATTTTCGGTAAAAAATGGCGGATTCGTCGCAAAATGACTTGTTTCAACTACTTAACGAATCCGCCATGCTATTATAGCACAAACTTCTTTCTTCATCACTTCTAGCGCGAGCCGAACATACTGACCACATTCGCAGGGAGTTCCATCGGGCGCTCAATCGCTTTCGATTTAAAGCTAAGCTTTTCTGTTGCTCCCGCTTCCTCAATACCAGCCATACGGATGTAAATCTGCATCGTCTCAAGATCCTGCCAGCCACCGATCTTCATGACTGTTGTCGCCGGAACTCCGGCTTGAATTAAGTGAGTTGCAAAACAAGCTCTGAGCGTATGGAACTTAATGGATTTAAGCCCCTCGTTCACACAAAAGGCCCTAAGAACCTTCGCCTGCATGCCACGTCTCAACTCATGGAAGTCCTGAAACACAAGAGTCCCTTGCTCGTCCTTGCCCCAACTTATTGACGGCAAATAACTTTGTAGGAACCAGTAAAGTTCACTAGAAACAGGAACCGTGCGCCAGTAGCCAGCTTTCGTTTCCCCAAATTTCTTTGTGCTCTGGCTCCATGCCCGGTGAACCCTGATAAGACCGTAACTCTTTTTTGAATCATCAGACTTATCAAGAGCCAAGGCGATTTCCCTAGAAACAAGGTCGATGTCTTCTAACCGAAGGCCTCGCAGTTCTCCTGCGCGCATTCCAGTATAAAGACCAACCTTCCATATAGGGTGCCAAGGATGCTCTTTTTGTTCCGACCGCTCCAGTAGCAGAATAACTTCATCCCTCGTCAAGATCTCGGGGATAGTGCAAGCTGGCTTTCGCTCAAGCTCCACCGCGTGAACAGGGCTCTTGTCTTTTCCGACAATGTGCCCGTGTTCCATGCCCCAGACGTAAATCACATTGATTGCGATCTTGATCTGATATTGAAGAAGGACACTTGCTTCTTCTGCTTTCGCTAAAGTGAAGATCTCTGCGCCATCAGCAAACCCAAGTTTCGATGCGGGTTTCTTCAGCCAAGACTTCGTCCAGTTATTGGCTCTCGCCACATAATCTCGAACCGTCGCAGGCTTGAGCTTCCGTGAAGGGAAGAGTGTGTAGTAGCGTTCCCACTTCTCCACAACTTCGCCCCAGGTAGCGCCCTCATTTTCACGTCTCGCAACTTTAATGCAAGCTTGCTGATATTCGCGCTTATAGATTTTTTCCGCTTCCTCTTTAGAGGCAAGATCAATCTCTCGTTTCTGTTCGCGAATCTTGCGATTCTTGTTCGAAACGACATTGACGTATGCTTGCCACAATATTTTTCCATTTTCTTCGTAACTGGTTACACCCATCTTAATTCTCCTTTATTTCTATTTTTTTAGATTAGAGAGAGTTCAAGTAGGCGATCCAGTTCGACCTTCTTAAAGAAGAGTCTTCGACCCCATTTGCGAGCTTTCAAAAGTCCTCGCCAAACGGCAGTACGAATTGCTCCATCAGAGGGTTGTCCATCCTTGCGAATTTTTCGCAAGTACACAGCAGCGTCTTTCGTAGATAACCAAGTCAAATTGTCAAAGAACGGCTTATTTGATTCTTCGCTTTCCGGCTTAGAATCTTTCAAATTATTACTGTCCATAAACTACTTTCTCCTTTGAGAAATATCAAGAAAATTCATTAAAAATAGAGCGTGCTTTCAAAGAGAAAAATGCGTCATTTCCCCTATGAAACTGCTGCATTTCCTTGAGCCGATTTGTTGCTTTCCGATTTCAAAAGATGCGCCAAATAATCGTCCATTGTGATCTGTCCGAACTTCGAACAATGCGCACGATAGCTTTGCTCCATTCGATCACGTCCCGTAAGACTGGCCTCCTGTAGTTCGGTCAGGTCCTGCGCCGTGAGCTTCGGAAGAAGCTTCACCAAAAGCGCGTCGAGTTTGACGCGTTTGCCGAATTGCTTCTTATTGATTTTGGCGAGTTCTGAAAGCAGGCGCTTTCGTGTTTCAAGTGAAACGCGAATCGCAGCCGAATTTGATTTTTTGACGGTAGGCTTTGCTACTTTTTTTGCTTCTGAAGTTTCCATAAGGTTTCCCCTTTGTGAAACCTCGTCCGCCTGATTGTGGTGGGAAGAGGATTAAATTTAGATACAGACCGCGCTTAGGCGTAGGTCATTTTCTTAGATACCGATGTCAGGGCCTCGGCTTCGGTCATGGCTCAGATCACTCATGGAGAGTTCCTTCACCAGAATATCGAATGGGTTAAAGCGCTCTTTCATTTTGTCCGCAAAACTCCGTTCTTGTTTTAGCTCCTTATGACTTTGAGTTGGCATGACATGCACTTCTTGAATGTGCGGATTTAAAGCCAGAACCTCCGTCAGTTTTCTTTCTGAGCCTTCATCAAACATCACAAAAACATTTGAACCTTTTGAGTGAGACGCTTTGCCGCTGCCACTCAAAATTAGAAACTCAAAAGGATCAGAGTGAACGCTCATTTTCCTTGAGCTGGTGAGACTCTCAAAAAATGAAGTTGATGGCTTCCCATGACGCTTTTGTTTCCATTCGCCGCTTGGCTCTTGCTTGAACTCCATCGCAGATTCATTCTTTTCCCCCATAAGCCAAACACTCCGATTCTCGCCAACATGCACGTTCTTGTTCTTAAGAACTGATGCTGCGTGAGATTCATTGAAACCACGCGAGCGCAAAAGACTTTGCATTGTTTTTTGCGCAACTTCAGGCAAAGCAGATTTTGGTTTTGGGAAATAAAATGACTGAACCCCTTTCTGATATGACCCCATGTACTGTTCTAATAGCAGAAGCTTTGGGTTCTTATTGATGATCGCAAGCGCGCCAAGTTCATTTGTCTCTTTGTGCGCTTTTACGAAATCAATAATCGTCCCTTGACGGCCGCTTTTACTATTCGTCCAAGATTTATCTTCGACGACAACGAACTCCAAACCGCGCAAAACCTTTTGCCCTTTGGCGTTGGTTTTAAGCTGAATTTTGTTCGCTTCGCAGTAGCCAAAAATGCTCTGCTCATTGGCCAGTTTCATTTCATGGTAAAGAACCCCGCCGCTACTATCAAAAATTGCAGGCAGCACATTCCGAGCACTGTTGCGATCAATTTTTGTGAACTTACCGTAATCCTTTTTTCCGAGTCCTGAATAGCTTGTTGATTCAGGTAATAGATGGCTCTGAGTTCCCACAAAATTTCCTTTTCCGTCAAAGGCTGCACCAAGATCGGAAAGGGTTCGGTCTCTAAGTCCTGGACTCTTTGCATATCTCTCATCATTCTCCTTAAACGCTTTCATCAAGCCGTCTTTATCAAATTTATCTCCAAGGCGCTTTCCGCGAACTGCTTTGGCTTCACTTCCGTAGAGATAGCTAATGTTCTTTTCCTCAACTCGAACATGCACACCACGGAATTTCAAAATGCCAACATACTCGTCAAAGCTTGTGCTCGCGGCTCTTGCGAAATCTGCCTTTTGCCTCATATCAAAGAACCAAGTCTTTTTTCCGTGAGCTGCCATGTCTTGAGCCTTGTAGGGGACAGGAGCTTTGTCTTTTCTGCTTCGCTTCTCAATGACGCTGAATCCATTTTCGCGCGCGATTGCGTTGTTTGCTTCGTGAAGCTTGGTCAGCTCTGACCTTTTATTTACGAGCAACATTTTGGTGTCACTGTTCACGGATGAAATCACAATATGGTTGTGAATGTGATTCTTCTCCGTGTGAGTAACGACCCAAGCGGAGTGACCAGGAGCGATTCGCTTTGCAAGCTCTAATCCCATCTCATTGTACTTTTCCGGCGGAAAAAGATCGCTGTCTTTCGCGGGCCAAGATTGGATAATGGTGAGCGCTAAGTTCTTCGCTTCTTTTTTTCGTCCCTCGTGCTCATCGCGAATTTGCTTTGCCATGTTTTCCGCAAGACCATTCGAAGCACTGCGCACTGGCTCTGAGTCACGATCCTTGTCCAAATACTTTTCAAGCGCTTCGGGGGCTTTCACCCAGCTTTGCTTAACGATTGGCATAGTTCACCGTGAGCATTTGACTCAATTTCATATAGTTAACATTGATCGCCGAAAGCGCCTGACTCCATCCAGCCATGAGCCCCATGTTAATTTTTTTTGCGATCTGATTGATGTTGTTTCCCTGCCGTTTAAGCTCAGTTTCAAAACTCTTTGCCTGTTCAGGCGTGAGGAGCGGGCGCTCAAGATCCATTCGACAAAAGAGCGCACGTCTAAAAAGTTCTGGGCCAGACATTCCGGTCGCAGCGATCATTTTTTTAATTCGACTCTGCTCGTTTGCATCAACACGAACGCAGAATGCAGTTCCTACTTCCGATTTGGTTTCTAAATTTAGCTGTTCCATTTTTACCCCTATGAGTTAGCTGATAAAAGTCCTCGGGGTGTCGTGGGACTTTTTTATTTTTGACACATGCCTCGGCATTTATGCCGGTAGAGCTTATTTACAAACGCTCATGGCTTGAACGCTGCGATGATGGCTTTGAAAATCGTTGTGAGCCATCCTTTTACTTCTTCGTGATCGACTTCTGTTTCCGCCGCAGCTTTTGCAGCCTCCTTCACTGTCGCACTCAGTTCGCCGACTGCTTGCACGACTTGCTCGCCTGAATCAATCGTTAGCTCTTTCATCTTTCCCATTTTTTACCTCCGGTTTGTTTGGGTTCATTATTTTTGTCGTTACAACTTTATTTGCGTTCAAGATCTCTTCGAGACTCAACAAGAGATGAGCTTCTGCTTTCTTTAAAAGTTCGTTTTGCTCAATGGCTTGTCGCAAGCTTTCTTCCGAGCGCTCCGCTTTTATTTTTTCAATGAGTTCATTTTCTTTTGTTAAAACCGCCTGAATTGAGTCGTCCCTGTGAGGAGAGCTTGCGCATCCGGTGAGTAACATTTGAAGAGTGAGGGCGAGCATTAGGATTATAAAAGGAAGTTGGATTAATAATTTGCGTGTGCTGTTACTAAATTTTGGTTTGTTCATGTTTTTTCCTTTGTTTGTTTCATTTGTTAGTTTTGGTCATTTGGGGATTTTGGTTCGTGGCAAGATAGGGGTGTGATATCTCCCTCCCCAAAAATGTGGTTGCTTTGCCCCCACACCCCCAAGGCCGAGACTGTTGGTCTCGGCCAGAAATACAAGACAGGAACTCATAGCGCCGCCTTCGCCGCCGTCATAAGCGGACCAGAAGTCGTCTCTAAGAACTCAGGCTTTCCTTCGGATTCGCTTTCACCAAGCATCGGTTTTAGGAACATAAACACCGAACCTGTGGTCATCGTCGCCACCAGAAGCTGGACCCATGAATAGATCGAAAACATATAGTAGAGCCTGTGGTTCACAAGACTGGCCGAGTACATGGATACCCCATCAGTCATTTGCCCAAAGGCTTGCATGACCTCTGACGACATCGAGATACCAAGCATGATGTGATAGAGAAGCGTCCATAGTGGCGTCCACAAAAGAACCGAGAAGTAGATCCAAAACCAAACCACCAGCACACGCCACTTGCCTGCGACCACAAAAAACATGAGCCACGGAAAGACCGCGATCAAAAGCATTCGGATAAATCCGGCGACGTGGGGCGCTCGCGCCAAGTGCTCACTGAATTCCTGCGAACGACTTGCCGCCTCGGATGCACCTTGCTGATCTCGTAAACCCAGAGATCCTAGAATCCCATCCCAACTAAAGAGGCGTCCAAGAACTTGGAAAGTTTGACCAGCGGCTCCTGGGGCCTCGGCACCTTTTTGAATGCCGAGACGACCCTCGTGTTGATCGGCATAGAAGTTCGCAAGCGCCATCGAAGTCGCGTAGTTCTTGTAATAGCTCGGATCAAGCTTCCCGCCGTATGAGTAAACGAGTGCTTCTGAATACGGAATGGTCTTGGAAAAATCCTTCATCTGACCGACGCCGTATTCATTCAACTTCTGAACGGTTGAGTCCTTAACCTCTAGGCAATTCGTTGTTTTTCCTTGGCCCAGATCAACGCTGACATCTGAAAGTTCTTTATCGATTTTTTTACCCGCCGAAAAAAATCCGTCAATCGCTCCTTGATTTTTGAACTGGTCCACAGATGGCAAAACCTTGGTGAAACATTCATCCGAATAAAAACGAAGCTGGTCCCGAAGCGGTGAGTCTTCAATCGTTGAGATGCCCGCATACATGATAGCCTTGTAGAACATATTTGGAGCCGTAAGCTGGGGATTGCCCTTGGCGAATACTTCGTCAATGACCCTTGAAAGAAGCCCTGTGACTTCTTCAGCCGTTCGACTCATTAGCTCAAAGACAACACTCACTCGGTACTGACTCTCAACATTGTCCACATGGTTCTTCACATAGGCATTGTCGGACCAGTTTTTGCCTTGATAGTCATTCACCCGTGCTTCCGAGCCCACTCGAAGAATCGCAAGACCTAAGAAAAGACATGCGATCACCTTGATAAACTTCGAGATGGGGACGTGACGCTTCTCGATCAAAGACCCTGGTAAATAGCGTGAGATAAACTTTAAAATTGTGAAAAAGAAAATGGCTCCAAAAATAATCAGAACCAATCCCTTAAAGAAGGTCTCACCCGTAATGACTTCAATAAACTTGGCGTGAAGGCCAAGTCCAATAAGTTGATAGAGTGCTTCATAAGCCGTGTTTGAAAACATATTTCTCCTTTCGCTTTAAGCTTCGTTAAGAATTCGGGCGTTGATACCGTTTCTTAAAATCACGGCGATTCCTTCAATTTTTGAAAACCAGAAAAAGCTCTCATGCCAGTGCTCGATAATTCCAAGCAGCCAAACCTTGTTAATTTCAATTTCGACAATCGCACCCGATTTGATTTCAACGTCGCCGACTTCAAATCTCTGAAAGCAGTTTCGCTTCAACGGTCCTTCGGAAGTCATTGGCCACCTCCTTTGGCTTCGCAAAGAACACCGTCCGAACAGTCAAAGAAGCGACTCTTAGCTGTTTGCGATTCCAAACCATTCTGGTCCCGCATAAGGCGTTCGCGCGATAAGTCTTGATGAATGCCTTCACCCTCTTGATTGATCTGGGCCACCACTTCATTCAGAGGAACATTTCGCTCGCGCTGAAGTTCGAGCGTTGTTTGAATCGACAGCTTCAGCGTGTCTCGCTTATCTTCGATTTCTTTTTTACGGCGATCCGGCAGGTTTGGATTCTGTGCGGCAAGCGCTAGGACATCGAGAGAGCGATTCATGTCTTCTGAGAACCGTGCAGTAGCCACGGAGCTTGCTAGGCGCTGGCAATACAAGGCGCGGCTTCGATACGGCATCACCGCAAGGTTACGAAGAGTCTGCCTGTCGAGAAGAGTTTGGTTTTTAGTTCCCGTGATGGATTCAAGGTCAGCATTTCGAACCACGGCATTTGTTCCACCAGGGCCAGCGTCATCGACTTTACCCATAAGACCAATGCAGAGCTTTTCCTGAACATCTCGCTCGATCCCTGCCAAATGTGTACGCGGCGTAATGCCGAAGGGCTTGTCTCCATACTCGACACTGACTTTGCCGCGAGAAACAACTGTGTCTCCCACTAGGTTTTTAACAAGCTTCACGGTGCTTGAGGCTTCAGGCGTATCAAAACCAGCCCAACGCGCAGAACTCTCGATGAGTTTGTTGGAATTACTTTTTTCGCCGTACTTGGAGCCTGACCAGTTCGCTACGTCCGTATCCCACATACGATTCGAGTTACAGGCCTGCATAGCGGCTTCAATATTTCCGCCGTTGCTCTCAATCTGGCGATGAACACAAGTCTGTCGCTCTTCGTAGTATTCCCCAACGCGAGAATCGGTGTACTTATCCATAAGCGCGCACTGATTCAGTCGCATCTGCGACATGAAGTTTGCGTTGATTTGCGAGTGCTTTAGGATCGCACACCACGTCGGGCTAAAGTAGCAGGCAAGGAGCATTGGCGAGCCCGCCATGATGTCTTTACCCATGTCCCCAAAGTAACGACTATCAAGAATATTTTTAAGACTCGCTTGAAGTGTGCTTTTGAAATCGACTCGTCCACAGTCTGAACCAATTCCAAGATTCAATCCGAGATCAACACTTCGGTACTCGTCAAAGACGGGGTCTTTTTTAAGACCTTGGGTCTGGTACAGATAGTCGCTCGACTTAAATTCACTGCGGTTTTTGTAGCTATAGTCATTGTCTCCCGCTCGTGCCTGAGCAGCGAGGAAACAAAGACTCACCAGTAAAATTATTTTCATTTAGGCTCCCTTCGTTTTTTCGTGAATCACGTTTCGATCTTGCTCGCTGTTCACAGAGGACAGTCGATCAAGATTTGACTGAATGTATCTAAAAGCCCCCTGATGAGTGCTGGTCTTATTCGTGTAAAAGACTTCTGCGAACTCATTCGGTTTTGTTTCAAGCGTGTCGAGAATCTCAAGTGATGCGGAATTCAAAAGCGATGAGTGCTCCCGCAGATAACGAACATTGTCAGGACTCATTTTTAAGAAAAAGAAATTGTCTGCTCCGCCCCAAACAGCTTTACCGGCCTCAGTTTCAAAAAAGACTCTGGGATTTGGCGCAACACCAATCAGGAAGAATCCCATTTTTCGCATTCTCTCTGCGGCCTCAACAACGAATTCGCCAACGATTGGGTTGTCGCGTCCCAAACAGCCAAGCTCCTCGATATAAAGAACTCCACCGCGTTTCAGGCTTTCAGGTTTTGACATCATCGTCATAATTTCCTGAATCACGCACATACTCATGAGGACTTTGAGTGTTTCATCCGAATCGAGCGCTTCCAGGTCATAGGCATAGAGAAGCTTCGCTGATTGCTTCCTCGTCTGCGCTTGTCCTCGGAAAAATGCCGCATACACACCATCACCGTAGAAAGGCATAAGCCGAGTGATGAGATCTTCGATTTGCTCTTTGAGCGTCTCAAATTCACCTTCGGCAGTAAGACCCGACATCGAAGCGATCACATCATCCATTGAAACTGAAACTTCGTTTGTCGAATCTCCCTCAACAAGCAGGCCATCCTTGTAAACGATTCCGCGCTCACGAGCCCTCCGCAAATAGGCTTCCTTCAATGCGCGAGACACAATGCTCATGTGATGGCTTTCCATCTCGAATGACGTGCTAGTGAGTTTCACCGCTGTCAGAATCAGCTTCGTCAGAAAATGTACTTTTGCATCGTCAAAGGCTCCGCGAAACGAAGAGAACGGCATATCCTTGCTGGGATCAAAGACGCTGAGATCTCCGTCGAAGTCCCGGCACAAAGCCTCGCAACTTGTTCGTTTGTCGATTACGAACGCCATCGGTTCTGGATTTTTAAGTTTCAGCGCCTGAACACAGTCCAGCGCAAATTTACTTTTTCCAGAGCCCGTGTCTCCAAGGATGGCCGTGTGATTTGAAATCGCATTGGACACCCACGAAAAACGAACAAGATTGTTTTCCCGCGATAAAAATATTTGAAGTGGAATGTCCATCCCACTGTACGAGTCAAAAACCGGAAGAAGCTTTGTCGCATCTTTATTCATGATCCGAACAAATCTCTGACTCGAATGATCCGACGATGGCGTATAGAAAAGGGGAAGACTATTTAAGCAAAGTCCGAAACCGATCATCTCTTCACGGATTACTTCACACTCTAAGTCATTGTGAAATACACTGGTAATGGCTCTGGTTCGTTGATTCAGAACTTCTTCGGTTTCTCCTTCGACAATCACACTGAATGTCATGAACAAACACCGCTCGTCATGAGCAAGACGTTCTTGAATTTCCTTGATCTCCTGCTGCTGACGACGAGCCCGCGCGCTCGGACTATTTTGAAGAAAGAACTCCTTCGTATCGAAATAGCTTTTGATTTTTGCAGCTTTCGGAAAACTAAAGTTTAGCGAAAGCTTGAATGGGAAATTGAGCATAAGAAAATTCGCCATTCCTCCAGGAATGACCCTTCGTGGACTCGTCTTCAGCGTAATGGTCCGAGTCTTAAGACCCTCGCGCTCCAGTCCTTCAAAGTTGCCCCTAAGTCCCGCATAGACAATTTGTTCAGAAATTGAAATGTGCGGGTTGAACGGCGCAAAATCTCGTTCAAGATATTCCTTGGGATTAAAGAACCGTCTTAGGTATTCGACGAGTTCAGCACCTCCCACGCGGGCCAGAGGAACTTTTGAGCTGTCAACGAATTGAGCTAGAATTTGAGAAAATTCTGAAACTTCCATCGTCATAGCGTTCATCGAATCAAAAAGAAGACCTTCTCCGCGTTCCATAAGGCGCAAGATTTCTTTTTTATTGTCTTGATCTGGAAAATACCTAATCGACAGAAGAGCGCGTCTGCGCATTGGCGAAAGTTTGCTTTTCCCTTCGCAATAGCTCTTCAGAGTTTCTAGTCGCGCCTCATAGATCGCCTTTGAAACGGGATTTGGATTTTTAAAGCCGCTCGCTTCAAATGTCCAAATCGGATCACGCGCCGGAATGTGCCCCTGATCGAAGACAATCTGCAAAGTACATTTTTCTGGCAAGAAGAACCAAGATTTAAGACCCTCAACCATTTCAACGATTCTAGTTGCTTCAAGCGGCTCATGCTCAATGAGTCCAAGCTCAAAGACGGCCCCCAAAGATCCATCTTTGAGTACAAACATTCCGGCTTCGGTTAAGTATTCTTCGTATGGAAGAATTTTTGCGAAGGAGTCGGGACGCTCAAACAAGGCACGAACAAATTTCGTTCGGCTTGCGAGTGTGGATTCAATAATTTTGCTATTTGATTTTTCAATTCCAAGCATAGGTAGACCCCTTCTTTGGTCTGCCGCTCGCCTGGTATTGGTAGAGAGACTTTTTCGTTTTTTATTTTATATCGTTCGCTGCTGTTGAAGTGAGCGGTCGATATTTTCTAAGGCCAAACTTCTGGAAACAAATTGCCTGCTGCATCTTCTGTTTCCAGTATTGAAGCAAACCTTGTTGCTTTCGCGTTCTTCAGTTTTTCTAAGTAAACTGCCTTCGTCGGTTTCATCTTGGTCTGTGCCTTCATATGCTGAAGCACTCCATCCTTTACTTCTTCAGGTACACTTAAGAAAAGGTCACACAAAAACAAGTCTGGGCTGCACACCGAAATCCCAACAGGACTCAATAGTGTATCGGGAAAGTCCTTCAAATTTAAAGTGACGATGGTGGAGCAGTTTTGCTGCCGAGCTAAAGCCACGACGTGTTCGTCATTTTTGTCGGGAAGACCGACGAGATCAAAACTACCAGCCAAAACTTTTTTCGAAGCGCTAAATGGTTTGAATACTCCACCCTCAATATTTTGACGAAATTTTTGTTTCACTTCGTCGTCATCTGAGTAATTGCGAAAAACTTCATCCCAAATTTCATCTGACCAAGTTATCTGAAATAAGCTTCCCCAAGAAAGCCACAGAAACAAGCCGCGAAGAATATTCGAATAAAGCACGTTGGCATCAAGAACGATTTTATTCATCCTTATCTATACCAAATCCATCTTCGTCCATTTTCGACATCACCTGCGCAAATTGCTCACGCTCTTCCATATACTGAAGCAAAGAGCCTTTTGTAATTCTCCAGTGGGTGCCGACTTCATAACCCTTGAGTCTGCCAACTTTCAGCATGTGCATGATTGAGGGACGAGAAATGCCAGCAATCTCTCCCGCTTGAGACGGCGACAGATCATCCTCAAGAACGATGGCTTTTTCATCTAAGAGAAGCTCCACAAGTCCGACAAGTTCATGAAGGGAACTCTTCTTGATCTCAACGACTTCTTTAGGCTGTTTTTCAGCTCCTTTGAGTAAGGCCAAAAGGTTTTGGACCTTTTCTTCCTTTTCCTTCGTAATAAGTAGTCGTGACATAGAGCCTCCTATGTACCCATCATAATACATAACTGTATTATCTGAAACATCTTTATCATCCTTATTATCGGCAGTATCTAACATAACTTAAGTCTCCTATATTTGTTTTGGCGCCATAACTGTCTTAAAACGCGACCGATCTCAAACTGAGACAATCTAGCACCCTGGTAGTGTTAAGGGCCTCTGGACCCCTTTGGAGGCTTTTGAACAGGCTTATCCTGAGTACGCGGCTTCGTTTTCGGCCCGGACGTTTTAGGTATTGGGACCTTCTTCATTTCCCAAGCTTCCGGCGCGACTACGATTGAAAGCCAGGAACCCCAAAAGTAATCCTTCGATGGAAGTTCTTTTGCGTGAAGCCACGCCACCACCACTTGTTCAGGCATACGGGTTGGAACGTATTTTACTCCACCTTGCCCGGACATATTCAGGGGTGGGGCGTTGAAACCGTAGCCAGCTCTTTCCTCAAGAAGTGACTTCTGATTGGTGCTCGCACAACCGTTGATGAGACTACTCAAGAACACGAGTGAAATAAGAGTAAATACCTTCATCACCATTCTTCCTTTCTTTTTTGAAAAATTCTTCGGGCAGATTTACTTTGTCCTTCATAACAATCCAGACATCGCGGCCTGAACCGATAGCAACCGTCGGTGCAAGATTTTGCGCCTGTTGCAAGTACCACTGCGCGACCATACCTGCGGCATTTGAAGCTCCGCCTGCGACGGCGTACTTCCCAGCATCACCAGTCATCATCGAAGAACCGCCGCCCAGAGGATTCGTGCTCTGGGTTGTTTGCGAGGCTTGAACTGCCTTCCCAACACCATCAACCACACCCGCGATGAACGCCATTGCAGCTACTCGGCCTTGTTTTGAGTTCACCTGCCCTTTCATGGCAAAAGATCCGTCCTTGTCGTCGGCAACAAACCCATTCACTTCGCGCTCAAACATCTTTCCTTTTTTGGAAACGCAGCTCATCTTGGTCGCCTGCATTTGTACACGCTCAGTTGAAAGATCTCCTTCCGCCTTTGCGATCATAAAGCAGCCCGAGAGATCAATTTTATGATCGTTCGGACCAACGTAAGAAAAATCGAGCACCATCAACACCGGATAGGTCTTTCCCTCGGGTACATCAACGCCAGTTAGAACTTTCGCTTTCACGTAGCTACCAGAAGGCAAGACAACACCTTCGGTTTTAACGTCGCTCTTAACGGGAAACGCAATAAGATCGGGACCTTTTGCTTTCACACGACTAACTGGCGAACGAGCGGGCGAAACGGTTCCACCAGGAGGTGCGTCGTAAAGCTGAATTGGTGTTTCCTGGTTCGGAGTTCCAGCATTCGGCGCAATCCCCAAGCTTTGCGGTTGTCCATTTACGGATGGCGGCAAATCTGCTTTCGACGGATTTACATTTGTCGCAGCAGCATTTGCTTCTTGAAGCTTTTTTTCTAGTTCTGCGAGGCGAGCTTCAAGTTTACTTTGTCCTTCAAACATAGCCTGCGCTTTTTGAGAAAGAAGACGCTCCTTTCCGTAGTAGAATGTGCTTTCTCGATCATTCAGAATTCTTCCATTCTGAAAACTGACGGCGGCACCGCGCTCAATAACTCGGTTCTCTTTTTCACCGATAAGTCCAAAAAGATTAATGAGAAGCAAAACCCCGATCACGGAAAGACCAACGATGATTGGCTTTTTTTGTGTAAGTTCTTTGATCCTTAAGTGATGCTTTTTCCAGTCGAAGGATTTAATCTGAACTAGAATATTTTCTGCGTTCATTTCTACTCTCCCTTCTTAGGGCTGGTAGATGCTTCGTCTGATTCCATCGCTAAAATTACGTCGCTACTTGAAGATGTGTTTTTAGCGACGACACGAATCAATGTTTCGCTGACACCTTTTCCTTTTGGATACAAAGTGGTCTCGTCACTCTGAGAGAGAATCGCTAAGTTTGGCTCTCCCACGGTGAGATGCCTTACATCAACTTCGACACTTTTTTTCCAGCTCGTGTTCGTGAGCTTAAAAACATACCCGTTAAATGGAGAGCCCCGATAAATGCGAATCAGCTCAGCTCGCGCACTGGAATTTTTTGACGGGAAGCTTTGCGAGACACGAAAAAGCTTGTATCCCGATACAGCGTCATCTCGAACCATCGCCTTTAGCAGTTCGACTTCAGAAATGACGGGAGCATTCTCGGAATCTCCTGCTTCTGCTGATTCTCTGGACTTGAAATCGTACAGACCGTCAGCCGCCGGATCATTGGGGCTTACAATGATTTTTGTCCTCACCACCGATTTATCAACTAGAAAGAAAATGACTTCGTTAACTCCATTCGTAAAGCGCGGAGTGACTTCGAGATCTGTGTAACTTGGATCAGACGCGTTCGCAGGTTTGATCTGAAGTTTGCTTGCGCCCGAGATTGTTTGAACCGCCTTCGAAAAGCGAAAAATTGTCGGCCCTCCGTGCTTGATGCGAACTTGCTCGGTCGCTGTGCCGTAAACTACAACTTTTGCCTCCGCACGGGACACAAGCAGGAACACCAGCAGAAGAATACCGACGAGGTAAGTCCCAAATGCAATTTTGAAAGCGACATTTCGAAAAAGTATTTTAAGACTTTCAATCTCGAAATTAAGTCCCTGATCTAGATCAATTGCTTTGTTATCGACCATTGGTTTTACCTCCGTTTGCGCTTGGCTTAAATCCATCAGCTCGCCCGCGCTTAAGGCTCGTGATTTCGAGGTACCATTCCTTGCCTTTGACGGGAGGAACGAGCTTCATCAGCATTTCAATGACCTCGTCCACATGGCCCACGCTTTCGCTATTGGTGTATCTCTCTCTTTGAGCTATTGCGGTGACTTTGTAGAATCCCTCTTCGGTCGCAACCACTTCGCGGTCTGTAATCCGCAAAATCTCAGAAATATTTTCGCTCTTAACTGTCTCGCGCCACTCCCTCGCCTCTTCTTCAAACTGAATCTGAAGTTGAGGGGTCATGAAGTTAGATAGCCGTTTATACTGTTCATCAATATTTGCCGCATTCACGTTTCCGAGCATGCTTAAGAAGCTAAGAGCCGCGTTCACCACGTAAGTATCCGACACCGATTGCGGGGACGCGGTGGTGAAATCCATCACTCCCGGAGCCAAGATATATTCTTTTTCCCGAAGCTTTGTTTCAAGACCGTGAATCTCGAACCTTGCGAGGGCAAAGTGCATGGCAAATGCCGCAATATGAATTGCGAGAATGTACTGAAGCGTAAGACGCTGCTTTATCATTGCCGCTTTGAAAGCAACGTACTTTGGCAGAATGCGAAGATCTACACCTTGGTAGACACCCACAGGTGGCACTGCCACCTGTGCAGCTTCAATTCCCTTATCCATCGCTGTTAGCATCTCGTTTACCTTTCCTTTTAGGTTTCGCATCAGGACTTGGACTTTGGGGCTCACTCCTCTCAGCAGCATGGTTTTGAGCAATGACATCCAGGTACTTGCGAGACAAAATCCACGTTTCAACGCGCTCAATGATCCAGTAGCGACCATCTCTAGATAGTTTTGCGCGAGTATTGAAATTCGGTTTCCGGTCATATGTTTTTGCCCCTTGTTCGTCGGTTTGGTTGTCCATAGTTCTCCCTCTTGGTTTGTTGTTGTTTTCATTTCTCCCTCTCAATCTGAAAATCTGCGGTCGTTGCTCTTCGGATTCACAAGGCCAGGAAGCTCCATGCGGAGGTGTGAAAAGGGCCAGTGAAAGAAAATACCTTTTGGATATTTCTTTTTAATCACTGGTCCAAAACCCAGACACAAGCTCAGCAGCGTGAACATCGTGCCCCACGAGTAAAAGAGAACTCCGAAGACAAGAATGATGAAGAGCGCGATGAACACATCCGACAGTTCCCAAATATCGAAAACCATAATTGGTGAGTCGATGGTTTGGCTCACCAGGGATGAGTATTTTGCCTTCAAGAGTTCTTGCTTACGCATTTAAACTCCTCTCGCTCACAATATGATTTTGTGAAAACACTCCGCCACCACCGCCGATGTCGAAAATGTTCTTAACCCAAGTGGGAGCCGTGCCGAGGACAAGCGCGGCAACAATACAGAGTACCGCGATTCCAAATCGCTGTTCTTTCAAGTTCCAACCTGCCGACATCACGCAGAGCCCAGCAAAAATCCGCGCTCCCCACGAGAAGAGCACCGAATCCACAATACGAAGCAGCGTTCCCGCCGCTTCGAGTTTGTCGCTGGCGTCAGCTCCGGGGATCTTGGTCCCTGCAAAAGCACTCGTGTGCGAAAGAACAATCAGAAGAATGGTAATCAGAATAAAGAAATACCACTCCTCATGTCTTCGCGGGCTTGGACCCCTCACTTGAGAGCCGTGGATCAATGATCCACACAATAAAAGGCGTTCTCCGAGCATAGGTAATCTCCTATCCTTGCTCGAAGTCAGCTCGCCTTTTTGTGGTAGAGAGACTTCTTTTGTTTTTCTTTTGAGCCTATTTGTAGTGGTGGCTCGTTTTATTTTTTTAAAATCAGTTCGCAGCTTTCAGCAGTCGCAAGATGTCTTCGAAATCGTGATAGCCTTCAATGGCCGGTAATAATGCCTTCCGCTTTGTGTCGGCAATCAACAGAAATGGCACACCTTTGATACCGTGTTTTTTTAAGTCGGTAGGATCAGCTCTTGAGATCGGAACGACTTTCTCTGCGTCCGGCACAGGGCCGCTATCAACCTGCAAAGCTTCCACATGAAATCCGCCGTCCTGAAGCTTCTTTAGGACTTGAAACATTCGTCGGCAATGAGGACATGTGGATTCAAAATACATCCTCAAGCGATAGCGTGACGGATCAAGAGATACATTCTGCTCTTTTGCTTTTGGCGCAGCCGGTGCCGCAGTAGCCACATTTGGCGGAGTCTTCAACTCACCATTTTTTGCCATGTACTCAGCCATTCGTTCCTGAAGCTTTGTTTGAAGTTCATTTTTCTTCTTCATCAGCTCAAACCACTGCTTGATATTGTCGTCAGTCGGATTTCTTGCGACCTCCATAAATGGCTCCGGTGGAGTGTAGTCTCCTTCCTTGAAGAATTCCTTATTCTTCGGATCAAGGAACGTCTTCCACGGAAATTTGCCGTCTTGCTTATCCGTCAGACTCGGCTCTTTTTTGTGAGCGTCTTTTGAGCTTTGCTTATCGCCCCAGAAGTCGATCTTAGAGTCGAAGTATTCTAATTTTTCTGCTTGGGCAAAAGATGACAAAAGCAAAAAAAGAATCGTTTTACGAATTACCAAGTTGAACCTCCTTCGAATCAATTTCTCCCCGAATCGCTCTCGCAATTCGCGCATCCTCAAGAGATTGAAAAACTTTTGGACGTTTAACGCCGTCGTTTACAAATGAAGCCCACTCGATGCTTGGTACTCGGCCTTTGATTCCTGAAACACAATTCGGACAACCAGCTTCGTGCCTCATGCGAAGTTCACTTAAATTTCCTGAATGCTTTTTTGAAAACCAATCGGTCACTTTCTCTATTGGCCCTTCTGCACACGCAGTACAAAGTTTTTGCTCAAGTCTTTGGGCTACTGAAAGGCGCAAGTTGGATTCTAAGACGAGTTTTTCAACACCAAGGCCCGAGAGTCGTTCGATTACTTCTAGCGATCCGTTTGCATGAAGGGTTGTAAAGACCAAGTGGCCGGTTTCCGCTGCTTGAAAACAAAGTTTCGCAGTTTCCGCATCTCGAACTTCTCCAACAAGAATCACGTCGGGGTCTTGTCGCAATACTGATCTCAGCGCATCAGCAAAGCTCATCTTACGATTCACTTGCACTTGATTGAGGCCTTCAATGCGGTATTCAATCGGATCTTCCAAGGTCACGATATTAAGACGCTTTGGATTGAGCGCCTTAAGCAGGGCATAGAGAGTTCGTGTTTTCCCGCTTCCAGTCGGACCAGAAATTACAATGACACCATCCTCGTATTGAAGGGCTCGTTCGAACATCTTTTGCTCTGATTCTAAAAATCCCAGCTCTGAAAGATTGAAGGTCGCATCGAGATTCAAAAGTCGCATAACAACTTTTTCACCAAAGTGAGTCGGCAAAAGACTCACACGCAAATCAAGTCGTAGCGACGGCAAGGAAGCCCTACCGTCCTGTGGCTTACCGCTCACTCCGATGGCAAGCCCGAAGATCCGTTTTGCTTCAAGAATCAAACTCTCTCGGTGCTGAAGCTCTATCGACCTCACGAGAACGAGGTGCCCGTCTACGCGAAGTCTAAAATCAATTCCAAACTCTGTCGGCTCAATGTGAATGTCGCTTGCACCTTTTGTTTTAGCTTCTCTAACCAAATCTTTAAGAAGTTTTGCATAGGGTCCGACGTCAGAAAGTAATTGTTCTGCCGTTCGACGTTTTGCGACCGTGATGCCGTGCTCGTTTTGAAGTTTTAAACTTGTCACTTTGCACCTCCGCACGCAGCAGGGATCGCAAGGCTCGCAGCTTTTGCTTGAGCTGCTGATGGCATATCCTTGCAAGTCATTGTGCGACTCCAAATTACGAACAGATAACCTTTGAGTTTTCCGTTTACGAGCCTCATGGTCTCGCGGGCATTTACGACCGATTCTAAAAGTCCCACGTTCTGACCTTCCCGAAAGCAGGAACTCGACTGCGGATAAATCATCTGCCACTTTTCATCTGGACTGTTCGGCATGGAGTGCAGCACTTCTGTTGAAAGACTCTTGATACGCGAGGCCACCATCAATGCGCCCGCCATTGATGCCGGGCCTGAGTAGGTGCCATAGCGCGGATAAAAGACACCCCATCCGTTGCAAACCGAATGAGTGCTTGGCGGAAACATATCAATCTTTGGTACTTCAAAACTACACATGGCCGAGTCAGGGGAAGGAGCGCCGCCCCCTTCCCCTGTAATTGAAGTCACTGCACCCTTGAGGAGGCATAACTTTGGCGCAAGTCCCGAGGCTAAAAACAAGGGCTGAGTCATGTCGTTCTTTCCAGTATTCCAATGCGCTCCGAAATGTTCGCTCATTCCGTCAAAACAAACTTTCTCCATCCTTGTGCCACCGGCAGGCATTGTTTGAAATGTCAGGCCTGCAAGGGGAACTGCAATTGTTCGGGCCTGAAAGCTCTGAGTATCGTCATCGGCCTCAGCCCCGAAAGGTCTGGGGAAAATCTTAGCAAGCTGCGCTGACGCTCCGGGGATTCCTGAAAAATAACTCGTCTTGGGCTCCGGCCAAACTTCAATAAAAGTTTGTGGAACGTAGTATGAGATCGCCGCACATGGCCTCGGAGGAAATCCACAAGTACATCCACCGATGATCAGTTCCAGACACGAAGTGAATGCTGGCGTGCTCGCTACAGTACAAACATTCGGAATTGCGGCTTGCACATTACCCGCGAGGAAGAGGGAGGCCGCTATAGCACGAAGATTTTGAGCGAAATGCTTAATTCTCTCTACAGCGCCTCCCTTCTTCGTTACACGCAGCATTTCAAGTACCGCCTCATGCTTCGTGTTGATGAACCGCAAGAAATCAGGCTTCAGATAAAGTTTTAAAAACTTCGTCTCGATTCCATCAAATACCTGTGCAAACGCCTCGAAAGTTCGAAGCCTTGAGAATTCGCGACCCGTGATAAGATCTTCTTTTCGTTTTGCTCTGGAGACCGCCTCATTCAAACTGGAATTTTGCGAATCAAATCCTCCGGCTAAAAGATTGAGTTTCGCCGACTGTGCCGTTTCTGACATTGAGTGTGATTCAACTTCTCGGTCTTCTTTTCCCGCCAATTCTTGGAAAAGCTTGATAGTTTCTGAATCTGAAGAGTGACAAGCAATTCTTGTTCTAAAGTTTTGTATAAGAACAAGAGCGGCTCTTTGGCTTCCGACCGAATCCATCAATGAGCTGACAGATTGAGTCGCCACAATCACGGCGGGCTTTGATTCCCGAGCCTTCGCCATAAAAGTGTCGTCACCGATGGTGCCGCCACCACCGCAAGTCACAACGTCTTGGTATTCATCAATAATAAGTGCGGTCGTGCAGAGTTTCTTCTGCTCTTTCAGTTCGCTCAGCATATTCAATACGGCTTGCTGATAATGAAGCTTGATGAATGTTCCCATTGATCGGGCAAGACCCGGTTGATTGATGTCAAAGAGTAGAATTTTTCCTTCACGGATCAACTGTTCCATTGAGCGAATCGTGAGGTTCTCCTCTTTCGGACATAAAACGCGGTTTGCCGCAAATTCCTGGAACTGATTGATAAAAGCCGTGCTGGTCGCGACGATTCCAGATCTTACGCGATCTTCAAGCTGTGAGTATTCGTTCTCGAAATACTCCATAGCCCGTTCAATATTAAAACGCTCTTCTTCAGTGAAGGTCTTTGTTTCAAGGCACTTTCGTAGGTCATCAGACAAATTCTCTTTTGAGGCTCGAACAATAGCGCGGTAAAGATCAAGCAAAGTAAAATACCCATGAATAGCTGCGCAGTAGACGATTGCGTTCTTAATCAAGTTCGACGATGAAATATCCCAGAAGGGTGAGTCCGAAGATTTCCCCATAAAATTCACGGCAGCGGCTCTAACCATTTCGGCAAGCTCCGTGAATTTTGAATTTCGAAGCGGGTTCTCGACATACACTGGGTTAAAGCTCACCGAACCTCGAAGTGAGATTTTGACGATCTTATCCCCAAGGCCTGCGCGCCTGATAATTTTCTCAGCGTCCACGAGAAATGTCCGCTTAGGATCAATCGCGAGGATCGCGGGCGAGTTTTCACCGGCTCGTAAGATTTGTCGCAAGTAACGAAGTACGCTCCCTTGGGTTTTACCGCTACCTATAGACCCCGAAATCATAATTCCACCATTGAGGCCGCGACTCGGAATTTTAACCCAATCCTCGGACTCTCCTGAAGTCTGAACAACTGAGTGCGTAAGCTGTCCTGGTGTTGTCCCCAGCACGAGTTCGCCCTCTTCAACTTCGGGCGCATCTAGCTTGTGAACGTCATTAAATGAAAACTTTAGTTTCGCGACTCCTCTTAAGAACATGTGCACAACTAAGCCAAGGGCAAAAGCAATGTTCACGCTTAGAAGTGTGACAAACCCCGAAGACTGAAACCCGTCTGGAAATCGCAAGAAGATCGGCGCAATAAAATCGGCGATCTGTTTTCTGCATGTGAAGTAGGTGACTGCACAGGCGATAACAGAAACGAACTCGGCTCTACCGAATTTTAAGCGTCTTGATTTCCCCTCAAGGATTGCAAGTTTACTTCCTTGCTTCTCCAGTCCAATCGACCTCTTAAGATAAATTGAACCGAAGGAGATGTTCACCATCGCGCAGGAAACTGTAATCCAAAATAGCTTCGCATTCGCCTCTAACTGCTGAAGCGCAAACTGCATCAGATCTGGATGAAGTCTCAGATGTGCAAGATATAAATAAACGAGTCCAAATCCGGCGAGCGCCATCAGCGCAAGCGAGAGAGGAACATCATTCTGTGCAGTTTGTGTGCGCGCCATTAAGCCCCCATTTTTTGGTTTGTTGAGACGGCCTTTAAGTACGCGAGCGCCTTAAGAACTCGTGCCGTTCTTTTTTCTAAAGTTTTATTCTTCAATTTTTCATTTTCAGAAACTTGTCCTAAAATTCTAAGAATCGTTTGTTCAATTGTTTCGTTCATAACCTCTCCTGGCTGTTAGTTGTGATTCACGTCGAACTTGCACGAACACCAGCAAGTGCTGACGCCCAAATTCAAATAGGGTCCCCAGTCATCAACACTTTCTTCAAATTTCTCGTTTGAGTTTTCTGCGCAATATTTCTTAAGTGTCTGATTCAAATTTGGCTCTTCACAAATTTTCTTCGCGCACTTCATCTGTTCGGCACTTTGCGCATAGCTGAATTGGACATGGGTCAAAATAAGAATCGTAGTCATTAGTATTTTCATCTTAAAATCCTTAGTTACTTGGTTTCGTTGTTATTGCGCTTGGGACTCACATAACGCTTATTGCGCGGCCAATCTTCGACGCCTTGGAATCGTCCATCATGAAACACGAAGCGAAAAGTTCCGTAAGAAAAATCGGCTCCGTGTTCGTCTGCATACTGTTTTTGAAGGCGCCTTGCGGCTTCTTCTAAAACAGATTCGTCTGTAAGGTCTTTGACCACCACGCTTGTTTTGTTTTCAATCATCCGACCACTACCTTTCCCGCCAGCAGGCGTTCTAATTTTTCGATTTCTGCAATCAGAGCTTTGTTGTAGACAAGCTCCTTAACCGAAAGGTTTCCGTACCAATTACGAATTTCAGTCTTAATTCTCTCAATGGCGCTCGGTCCTGGAGTTGCCACATATTCTAAATTTTCATTTCGTTTTGTATGGCTCATTGCCAACCTCCTATTAAAAAATATTTCTGTACTGCATTGCCTGCATTCGAGCTTGCTCAATTTTTTCTTGTCCTGGTGGAGCGATAAAAAGAACGCACCCAATACCTCGAATTAAATTTCCCAGTATCCTCAATATCCAAATCCCTGCGAGTTTCTGCCAAACTTGTTTGGCTCCCAGATGGATCACCATAAGGAATTCATGAATTTTGGGTCGCCACGGTTTCCAGAATGGATTTGTAAATGGCCATTCGTCTCCGTTAGGCACCAAGATCACGGTTTGATTCATTAAATTTTGCTTCATGCTGCACTTCCTTTTTTATTTTTTGAGTTCTCATTCAGAGGGAGCTGTTCGATGACCGAATGAGCTTTAATGGATTTTATTTGCGCAACGGCCTCTGCTGCCCACGGGGGAATTGGCAGCTCATCTCCGGATGATTTTCTGTAGGTAAGAAGATCAGGCGCGTGGTTGCAGCACAGACAGTGTGAATGGGTGACAAGCTTTTCGAATGTTCGCTCGTTGCATCGGGGACAAGTTCTTAACGTACTCATTTTTTTGCTCTCCTTGTAGTGAAGGACATTTTCAAGTCCTTTCATCTTTTAGAATTGCAAAGAGGCCACCAGAGCGGATTTCACGCCAAGTTATTGAAAAGACTCGTTTTTTATTTTGAGTTTTGAGCGCGATAGAAGACGATTCAGCGAGAACTCGCGAATTCACTAATAGTTCGAATTTTAGATGTCGAACTTCCGCCAAATTACTGAGCGGGGTGATTTAGCTTGAAGGACGGCTGTCGAAAATTGGACACTTCTATGCCAAATCAAAAATAGACGGCGCTGAATTATCCACGGTACTCAATTGAAGAATGGTACTTACATCGCGTAAAGGTGAACTGGACTCAGAGGCGTTATTTATTGTCGTGAATTTGTCAGGTGAATTAACCCTAAGAAAGAATCGTCTCAACAAACCTGACCAAGCGTCCTGAGATCTTTACTGGTATTCAGAAATCTTCGACGACTGACCAAACGTCCTGCCGTAACTCCTTTATCTTTCATCAATAAATACCGATGTATTATGTGCATCCCAGCAAACTACAATCATCATTTCGCTCGATGTAGGAGTACCTGCAACAGGAGAGACATGCCGCTAAATCCAAAGTTTACCACTACGACTTCGGCATCAGCGGGCTACGTTTGGATTAAGCAATCTCATGGCAACCTGCCAAATCAACAATCTTTGGCTGACGAACTCGCGGCTCATATCATGAGCTCAAAGTTTTCATCTGCCACACATATCTTCCAAGCATGGTCACAGAAGCGAGCCGCAGGCCAAGCAAACACGCCGCACATGGCACAGATCCTTGAAACCACAATCAAGGTGAGCATCGGAACACGAGCCGAACCGAAACCTACAGATCATCGACAAGGATGGGTGGCCGAGCATCTTTGGTATTTTCTCGTCAAAGGTTCATATCCAAACGGTAATGTGGCGATGCTGTTTGATGTCGGAATGTCCGCTACTGATCCCGGTGGAGATGGCCTCGTGATTCATACGAATGCCCAAGGGACATTTCTATTTCGACTTTGGGAAATAAAAAAAGTCGCAGGCGAAACCGATCCCAACGCAACAATTTCTCGGGCATCAAGTCAGCTCAACGATAACGGGCTTTCTTACCTTTCTAGGTACGTAGTAAATAGCCAGGCAAAGAGTCTTCCGCAGCCACAGCAAGACTTCATCAACCTACTCATGGATAAGTGGGTTGCAAAGAGCCACGACTCAGCAGCAGGTGTCTCCATCGTGAGCTCTGCCGTCAAACTCACTGACCCTTCTTTTGCATCGCTCACAACAAAATTTCCGACGCATTCAACAAACGGACTACTGGAAGGTCGAACAATTGATCTCGAAGATTTCGTCGGTTTCTGCGATATGGTTTGCGAAAGCTTATGGAACGGTATTTAGACCTAGACCTTCTATCCACTGCGCTTGGCGGGACTCAAAACCTACCAACGAGCCAAGATTTCTCAAAGCTCATTGCTGAGACCGAGGTCAATCTACTTGTCAGCCAGGCCGAGGTTTCAAACCAGGTCATCGAAGTTGCTTGGTATCTTTTCACAATTGCTTCGATTAAAAACGCTCTGGAACTCTACGGAGTAGAGAGACAAAGAGCTGCGTTTCAGGTCGCCGGACATGTTTTCGATCTCACTTTGCAATCAAATAAGGCTGAAGGGCCATTCAAGATGCGCCTAGTGTTTGCATCGCAGGTTGCATACCTAAAATCTCAACATCAGCCGAACGCCATCGCAATACGAAAAAAGCACATGCGTGAGCAAGAGCGGTTTTCGCTACAACCAGAAAACTACAAGGCCCTCTCGCTAAATTCTGGTGTTGCTCTATTGGCATTCGATATTGGGTATGTCTACGATGTAACTGCTGGCCTCGAAGACCAAGCTGCCAGCTTCTCAAGAAATTGGGGCGTCAATTCTTTATATGACACTCCTTTTGGAGCCGCCTACGGTCTCGCGGCTGGTTGTCGTAGCCTAATCAACTTTCTTGTATACGGTCGAGACACTTCGTTTCAAAAAGCCAAAGACTGTTTTCACAAAGCAGCTAATTGTAGCTCTGCATATGAGGATTCTGACTGCATATGGATGGCAACTCTTCTATACGGATTGGCTGACGAACTTTATAATTCAAGTGTCTGGAAGGTCCTTCCCCCAGATGTTCCATACAACATCAAACGCGCATTCACGCTTGGCACTCCAAGGGTTCTTTCTTTGTGGCCACCGCAGGTTGACTATCTAGCTGGCCATCGACCCTTTGATGAAAATGCGAGATTTCAATTTCTTTCCACACCAACTAGCGGCGGAAAGACTTTGCTAGCACAAGTTTTAATTGCCCACCATCTTTCAACTAGATTCACTTCAGCATGTTACATCGCGCCCACAAGAAGTCTCTGTCGAGAAGTTGCGGCCTCAATGAAAGATCGCCTTAAATTCCTCAATCTAAAATCACGTTTCCGAGAAGTGCTAGAGGATTCCGGATTAGATGAAGATGATATTATTGAACCTACAGTCGATATTCTTACGCCGGAGAGTTTAGCAGGTTTACTTCGACGAGATCCCGCCGCTGTCTACGCGAAATATGGTCTTTTCGTTTTCGACGAAGTTCATGCCGTTGGTGATGTGGGCCGAGGCTGGGTACTGGAACAGACCATAGCTTTACTCAAGGCAGTGTCGGATCAGCAAAATACTCGAATAGCTATGATCTCGGCAGTAATTGGCAATCGAAATCACTTCATCAGCTGGCTCGCAGAGGGAGAAAATGAGGTTCTCGAGGCACATTCCACATGGCGCGGCCCCCGTAGAATAAATGCTATCTGGAACACGTATCCGAACTGGCGTGTACTAAGAGAAGAGCCAATGAGAGTCTCGGCACGCTCGAAATATAATCGACGCACCTACCATGAGCTTTTTGGTCAGCTTACCGTTCGGACATCGCTTGCTGGCGGCACACTCGCTGCGCAAACTACTGCGCCAATCGGTGAGCTCGCGATGAAATACAAAATCAATGTTCCGACAGAACGAGATAGGGATAGCGCCAATTCGCTTAGCCACAACGAGGCTCTGATACCCCTCATTGCACTCCTAGCTCCGCGAGGACCTATCCTCTGTATTGAAGCTACTAAGAGGGATACCGTGGCTCTAGCCAAAACTATAGCGGACAAACAACCCGCGACAGAATCTGAGGAAGTCAGAGAGCTTGCTGAGTTCATCGAAGCAAAGCTCAGCGACGCCCACCCTTTAAGTCGGGTCGTAAAAAAGGGCGTTGCTTACCATCATGGGTCCTTGCCAAGCGACATCAGAACTGAAATCGAGAAAGCGATGTCAGATGGAATAATCAAAATTCTAGTAGCCACCACCACGATGACCGAAGGAGTAAACCTTCCAGTTCAAGCTGTCATAATATCCAAGGTTGGAACATATCAGGATAACCAAGAGTTCCTGAGAATCATCAAAGGTTCCAAAATGGCCAATGCAATTGGACGCGCCGGACGCGCAACTCAAGAGACAGAGGGGTGTGTCGTTCTAGTTCACCAAGGAAGTGTAAATGCTGAAACGTTCAAAGCTATTGATCCCGACGACCAAGAAAAGTGGGTTACTTCAAATCTTGCGACACAAGAATTTCTAAATGAAATTGCCGAGTATGAAGCACTCAAGCTTAGCAGCACCGACGCCGTATTCGAATGCAAAGGACCCGTTCTGTCAGGGTTCTTCTCGTTTGCTTGGTTCTACCTCTACACGATTTCGCCCGACGGAGAACCTGACCAGGACAAAATTGAAAAGCTCCTTAAGAACACTATGGCTTGGTTGCAGGCGACACCCGAAAGTAAGACTTCGATTTTGTCAGTCACAAATGACCTGAAGAGCACCTACTCATCCGCACCACGAGAGAATCGGAAACTGCTCGCGCAATCCGGTTCGAAACTGGGAACGACAAGAACACTTCGATTGGTGTTTGATTCAATCAAGGACGAGCTTACGGATGATAAGTCCGCAATCGAGCTGATTAAGATTGTCTTATCGGACGCGACGTTACCCATGATTTTGGCTGTTGCCGAAGCCCCAACAAAACCCATCTACAACATGCGAGGTGGCAACAGACGGGAAATTCAAACTCCACTTATCGAGATCCTCGAGGATTGGATCAATGGCCTCAGCTACCCAGCTCTTGCGAACAAGTATCTCGCAGAAGTATCTGACCCAGATTACCGATTTGAGCAGCTGGGAGATTACATATCAGGCTACTTTGACAATTTTCTCCCTTGGGTGGTCGGCACTATGATTGGCTGGATTAACAACTCTACGGACACTGAGGAAGTGCTGCCAGATTTTTTACCTGGATTGATCAGAGGTGGAGTGCCAACTCGAGTCGCACTTATGGCGCTTCACCAAGGAATTTACTCACGCCAGCTCGCAGCCAATATTGCGGTCTGGAAAGAACAGAACTGCCCGGATGAGTCCATTTTTCGAATCCGGGATGAGCTACGAAAGAACGGGCTCACTATATTGATTGAAGCTCTTGTTCCAAGCCCAAGCGAGCTCAGGAATCTCATTGATTTCTTGGCCGAGGATAAGGCTCAGCTGCTTAGCCACCTAAACGAGCACGGCGTATGTACAATCGAACTCTGGAGCACTGATTTGACATCGCCTGGGGCCTGCCAAATCAACGGACCTGGCCTCCGAGACAACTTCCAACTTTATCGAGATGATGCTCACGTGGGTTCAATTCCAACGAAATATCATGTCGAAATCAGAACATTGTGCAAGAGCGGGCTACCATTCGAAATCGAGATCACAGAGGACTCAGAATTGATGTTGTCTGTTAAAGGGTTCGAACAAGCGAGCTGATCTGGTGACAATAGAGTCCCTGATTTCAATCTCGCTGAGCGGGCCAGCGCATTGACGGGTGCATATCACTTTTGAGGCTCTCCGACCCCATTGAGTAGAACCGCAGCGAACATGAATTTACAAGTTTTCTGATATCATGATTTTCAGAAATGGCTCTTTCAAATCAAGAGTCGAGTATGGCGCAAATATTAGCCATTATTTGTTAACACATTTTCTGAAGAAGTCGTCCGCCTGAGATTAATTATCTAAAACGGCGCTCATAACCATCCTCACGGAGTTATCCACCATGCGCCTCAAGTCGCCTTTACCACTGGATTGATCCTTTCGGCTAACGACGTCCATGCTTTCCCAAATCCCCAAGGCTTGGCACTGACTGCGTAGGGATGACCGAGCTACCCCAAGCTTCCTTGACGTCTCAGAGAGGTTATAGTCGCTGGCCTGGTAGGTCTTAAGGATCAGAGTTCTAACTTCGTTTTCGTGACGAACATTCATTTGCTCGAGAGATTCGAGGGTTGCTACTTTTTCGGCGGTCGCGTTTGTTTCAAGTTCGCCGTATTTCTCGATGTGTTCTGGCAAAATGATCGGCCCGCTTACCAAAACCGAAAGTCTTTCGATTAAATTTTCCAGCTCGCGGACATTCCCAGGCCATGAATAGGCTCGAAGCATATCAAGCGAATCAGGATGCAACAGTTTCGGCACACTGTCAGTTTGCGGTAAACGCCGCTTCTCCAGAAAAAATTCACATAACACTTCAACATCGTTGGGCCGCTCAGCGAGCCGTGGAAGATCAATTTTGATCTGCTTCATTCGGTAGATTAAATCAGCAAGAAATTTGTCTTCATTAACAAGGGTCTTCAAATGCGGTTTCGCCGCGAATACCAAACGTACATCAACGTATTTTTCTACGCTGCCGCCAACTCGCCGAACTTTTCGGTCCTGAATAAATCGTAGAAGCATGGCCTGCGCTTCATCGCCCAAATGATGGACCTCATCTAAGAATACTGTTCCGCCGTTAGCCACTTCAAGAAGACCAACTTTTGATTCGGCTCCCGTGAAGGCACCTTTCTCGCTCCCAAAAAGTTCACTCGCGATAAGTTCTGATTTTTTAAACTGTGTGCAATCAATCGTCCGGAACTGTTTATCTTTTCGATCCGAGTTCTGATGGATAGCGCGGGCGATTAATTCTTTTCCGGTGCCTGTTTCTCCATAAATCAAAACTGATAAATCTGATTTCGCTGACTGCAAAACAAGATCGGCAGCGGCTTTCATTTCACGATCAACAGACACAACTCCAATTTTTTTGAGGGAATCAGGCACTTGGCTCATGCGACGGGTGCGATTTCCTAAGAACCCATTGAACTTAGATCGAAACTTCGTCAGAGCTTCAGTAATAAAAATTTGCAGCTTTTCTTGTTGTCCGACAAATTCTTTGTAGAGAAATTTGTCGGCGCCATTTTTCAACCATAGTCTAAGACTCTCAGGTGTTGTATCCGAAGACATCATGACGATCTCAATATAAGAATTTACTCTTTTAATCGGACGTATGAAGTCAGCACCTAGAGTGGTTTTCTCTTTTGATTCATGGAAATGATGATCCATGAATACCAAAAATACGTTAAAAGGATTTTTCTTGATCGACTCGATTGCTAAATCTGGATGCGAATGAAACTCGACATCGAAAGCGCGATCCGCTCCAAACGCAGAATCGAGAGATATTTTGAGGCCGTCACGAAAACAGCTTTCGTCATCTACAAAAATAACCCGTGGTTGTTCCATAAGACCTTCCTCAATGCCTTCAAGCTTCTTTTGCCGCGAGGCTAAGCTGAACGCCGGTTTGTACTTTTACATTTCGATTCATCGACATCGGTAAGAAGATTCTCACCTCAGTGCCGATACCCTCTTGGGACGAGATTAAAATTCTGCCATTATGTTTTTCGATTGTTTTCTTGGCCCATTGCAGGCCTAAGCCTTTGCCGTTTGGCTTTCCAAAGGAGCCACCTTTTTCCAAGATGGTTTTCAATACGGCTTCTGAAATTCCCGAACCATTATCAAGAATTGAAATACAGCACTCATTCGCAATTCTTGTGCAGTTAACGTCAATATTTCCCCGCTCAGAAACGGCGTAAAGGGCATTGTCGATTAAATTAGAAATAATGCGTTTGAAGTCGCTGACTTGCATCTCAACGAATGTATCCTCTACGTTTGACTTTGTGTGCATTGATACCTGTGGCGTCTGTCTGCACATCAATATTTTTTCGGCAACCATTTCGTTCAAGGCAAGATCAACCGACATTGGAAGTTTTTGGATTGTTACCTGGCCTTCAGAGCTTTTGTTAGAGGCGGTGTACTGGCTGATAACCTCATTTGCGATATCGCTGATTCTCTGCGCAGAGTGATTCAAAACACCCTTAATCGTCGGATCGAGTTGCACTTGTGCCGCATTCAACGCCACCTGAAGACTCACGATGGGCGAGCGAATATCATGAGCCACTTGTCTGGCAACATCGAGGGCCGCTTTTGCTTCAGCAGCAGCCTTCGATACCTCAAACTGATAACTCAGGTTTTGCGCTAAAGATGAGAATTCACTAATCTTAAACTTCGGTGTTCTTTTTTTGTCGCTCGTTTGCGTTTCTAGGATCTTCATCAATTCGTTCAACTCGATACGAATTCGCGAAAATCCAATTGAAAGACCCGCAAATAAAATTACGGCCAGAAGTACGAGGCCGATTGCGTTCTTCCCAACATTTTTCCAAATTCCCGCGATCAGGTCTGAGTTATCAAATGTAATCGAAATATGTCCCATCCAATTTGAAGCATCGTCAGAAAAATAAAGGTCGGTATCCATGCGATGAAGTCCTGATGACGAGGTCTTCAGTTTATTGCAACTTTGAATTGTCTCCGAGATCGACTTAATTTCGATGCAAGAAATCTGCGAATTCTGCGCAAGTTCGTTCGCACGAATTCTTGCCTCAATGAGGCTTCCTTGGATTAACGGTTGACGAACGACGGCGGCGAAAGTTTCAAATGTGAGTTTCTGACTATCAAGACGAGAAGCTTTATTAACTTGGTAGTCATTCCAAGCCAGCAACCCGCTAATAGCGGTGCTGACAAGAAGTACGATTGGAATAAAAATTCTCAGAAAATATATTTGAATGGATCTCGTCTGAGACTTTCTAAAAATTCCCACTACAGGTCCTTTACAAGGTGAAGTCGTGGCGTGTAGCGGAATGTGGCCTCTTCAGAAATCATGTTTGTTTGGCCAATGATGTAGAATGGAATGCGCCAGCCCGGAACCATTAACTGGTCTTTGCGAAGCTGAGCATTGATCTGTTGAAAGAGTTCACTTCGAACTGTCCAATTTTCTTCTTGCCGGGCTCGTTTGTATTTTTCAGCCATTGCCGGACCGATGTAAGTTCCAAAGTCTTTTCCGAGAAATGTCGGCAGCAGCGCGATGAATCCCTCGGGGTCATTAAACCCTCCGGCCCATCCGGCAAATATAACGTCAGGTTTTTTCTCGGCGACTTTCCCCATTTCAGAAGGAGAAACTTTGATAATTTCAATTTGAAATCCATGCTCCTTGGCAATTGCCTGAACGTCATTTCCCTTAAGAAAGTCGTCAAAGGTCGCGCCTACGAACGCAAGCCTGAGTGGTTCGGTCTTTTCATATTTTTTATGCGTGACCTTCGGCGCGTCAGTAACAGCTAAGTGCCCAGCTACTCCTTTGGGGATAACGCCAGTTGCTCGCTCGAGTTCTAATTTCTTACAACCCTTCGCTAAGATTTCTTCAATCAATCCCATTGCTCGGCTTCGCATTTCTGCTGAGTTGAAATGGGCGCCGTGCGGATGCCACCACGCGGATGTTTGCGCATAGCTGATTTGACTAACTGTCTTGAGTTTTTCAAATCCACTAACTTTTTGCATTCCTGTTTTTGTAGATAATGTCGCGCCAGGCACATAGTCAGGAAGACCGATAGCAGGCACGTTCAGGTCGTGGTCAGCAAAGAATACGAGCTTCCATTCACGGATACTAATGTCCGAAGCCTTCGGAAATTTGCCGTTAACTTCAAGATTCCAATTCGTACCCTTTTTTAAAAGCCGATATGGTCCTGAACCAATAAGAGGTTCCGAAGATTCTTTATCGAAGTTCCAATCAATTGGGACCACGCCAGCCTGGTCTCGGCTCAAAGCTTTAAGAATCGAAACATTTGGCTCTCTTAGGCGAATAATCAGGGAATCAGAACCTGGCGCCTCGATAGAGGAAATGCTTCCGAGAAAATTACTAGATTGAGATTTTTTCTGAATAACACGGTCAATGGTATATTTAATGTCTTTGGCTTCGAGTTTTTTCCCATTTGAGAAAACTCGATCTTTTCTAATTTTGAATTTGATTGTGAGGCCCTTGTCCTCAAACGTCCAACTCTCAGCAAGACCCGGAGTAACATTGCCTAGCTTGTCGGTATCAACCATCGGTTCGAGAATTTGTCCTAAAACGATATGCTCAGCGAACTGATTAACTTCCGCAGGATCGCGCGGAAAAGTTGGCGGAACATATCCATATTTTTTTGGCGAGGCCGCGCTTAATGTTGATGTCATAGTGATGATCCCTCCGATCAAAATGAGCCACTTTTTCATTAGCTGGCTCTCTTTCTTGCGATCTCAACTAACTTCTTTCCAAATGGAGTTAGCTCTTGGTCTTCGAACGCATCGACATTTCTCAGAAGGAGTTCGCGATACTTCTGATCTACTTCGGCGTGTGTATTCTGAAACTGTACCATGCGGTAAAGAGCCCACATGGAATGTAGTCTACCAATTGGAGGTCGTTTGACCCCTTGAAACGGCGCATGTACTTCGTTGAAATCAAAAGGCTGATTCACAAGTCGGTCGAGCAGGTTGATGAGAAAAAGTTCTTGATGCGCTAACTCATGAATAACTGAGACCGCAAGTTGCTGCTCGGTTAATTCGCAAACTCCATCACCGATTAGAATCAGCCCAAAAAGCTGAGGGTGCGAAGCGCTTCTGAAGTTTACAGACTTCACGCGAGCAAATGCAGTTACAAGCTCCTTCAACAAGAGCGAGACGCCGTTGTCAGTTCGGTTTATCAACGACAGGGCGGACTGAAGCTTCTGAGAAATTTCTAACTCAAAAGAAATCAATCCTGATCCTGGGTAATCAGATGCGAATGTCTTTTCGATTAAGTCTTTCGCTTCCGCACTGACGCCGGACACATCAAGTTCTTTTTTTAAATTCGGAACTGCGACGCGGCTGGGATGAACCTTGCCATAAAAACCCATACACAATTCCGAAATATTTTTCTCAAAGAGTTGAGCTTTCGTTTCCGTTGTTAAACGGCGGCGAAAAGAAGGAGCAATACTCGCAAGAGTCCATTGCCCCCCTTCCAACTCAGAAAGAATGCGTGATGTGAGGCTCATTACTCAGCGGCCCGTTTTACAATGTCCGATCTTAAGCTGGTGAATGCGCCGTCTTCATAGATCGAAAGGTTAAGTTCCCCATCTTCTTGAACTTGGAAAGCAAGTTGCTGGCGGTTGTGTAGTTGAACGTCTTCAATTAGTCGGCCCAAGTTAATGTCCAAGGCTCTTGCGGCATCGGCGGTCAGAGCGTAGTAGACACCCTTTTGAACAGTTTCTTGCGACTGATCGGCGCTGGCCTGTGCTCCCTCGATACCGACGGCCAGAACAGCCATGGCACCTATAGTATTTCTTAACTTTTTCATCGAAACCCCCTTCGGTTGAAAACCTACTGAAGTCCCAATGCAGCGTTGGTGCCAACTGCCTAGCGATTAAACAATACTTAGCGATGGCCTATTCGTATAATCGTCGAGAACTCGCCATTATGGCTTAGTTGAGTTCCTATCACTGTCGAAATCTCGACAGAATCGGTGTCTTTTAGGCCCTGAGTTGTCGAGAGTTCGCCATTTTGAAGTTAGAGCTGTGAAATAATTTCATGATGGGGGTGTTGGGACGATAGAGAAATGAGTTCGAACTTCGTTATAGGCCAAAGTCAGGACTTCGTTCATGCAGACCCGAGTTGATTTTAAATTGAATCCACTCAACATCGTTCTACACGGTTGCGAGGAAGCATTTCTGCCATCTTTTAGATTCTTTGCTATTAGATTTTTTCTTCTAACACCGCTTTTATAAGCCTAACTTTGATTTCTGTCGAGGCGGGCATGTCCAACAGGTGTCTAATTGTGGTTTCGATGGAATTGTCGGTTACTTTTTGAATTGAATTTTTTGGTTTTATTTTGGATTTTAGGGTGTGGTTTTTTTTATTTTTACTTCCAGGTGGTCGGCCTCGTCGCTTCTTAGTCGCAGTTGTGGAATCTATTTTCAATTTCTTCTCCCAAAGTTATGGTCAGTTGTTTTCGGAAACTTAGTTCGAGCGTAGAAATTTGGAAAACGAAAATTGTTTCTTGGGAAGTTTTGCAACAGCAGTCAAAAGGCATCCCGAATTAAGCTTTGATCACTTAATCGGGTCAGTGCGACTTTGGTCTTTATTGTACACAATGACGGATATAACTGCCCATTGGCAATTATCCAGATAAGAGATGGGTTGGCACTTCTTCACCACAAAGCGTAAATATTTTCCTGCGTATTATTTCATAGAATCCCTATTTCCCAACTTAGGTTGGTGTCTCAAAAGATACCCAATTCACCCTCATATTTATATGATCATATAATATTCTTGACTTGTTTATTATAAGCTCATATAGTTATTTGATATGGCTAGACCCTCAAAACATCTCGACGAAAAGCTATTGAATTTGGGCCATAAGATGATGCTCAAGGGTGGTGCAAGCGAAATCTCAATCAACAAGCTCTGTCGTGCCGCGAAGGTAAATAATGGGATGTTCGTTTATCACTTCAAATCCAGAGACGCTTTTATTAGGGCCGTATTCGGACGTATTTTTGATCAATACTTCTCAGAGCTCCAGCTAATTGCATCCAAAGGCGAGACGCCCACCGAACGCTTAGAAAACGCAGTATTAAAGGTGTCATCTTTTTTAATTCAGCATCAGCAGTTTGTGGTCAATTTGATCCGTGATGGGATGAACGGGGAAAAAGTAATTCTCAATTTGCTCGAAAAATTTGCTCCGTTAGAACTCTCGATTTTAGTCGGACTTATCATTGAATGCCAAAAGGCCGGACAAGTTTCCATAGAATTCGAAGCTTTTGAGATTTTGGCAATGCTCGGCGGAACAGCCCCATTACCCATATTTCTTTCGAGGCTCTTCAAGGAACTTGGTCCGAAGCATGGGTTGAGTAATTCCCATGAAATTCCAGGCTTGAATGCTTTGGACGACATGGCTCGGATCAGGGTCAGAGTCCGCTTCTTGTTAAAAAGCTTGGCTCCTCAGGAGGTAAAAATATGAAATTCTTCTTGGTTTTAACTGCAATGCTAACTGCCACCCAAGCCTTCGGGACTGAGTACGAGATGACCTTAGAAAGGGCTCGCAAAATCGGAGCCGAAAGTTCTCAGCAAGTTCATTCTGCACAATTTGAACTGAACTCTTCAGAAAATTCTTATCAAAGCAAACGTTCCGATTATTTTCCAACTTTAAGCCTGGAAGGCTCATACCAGCAGCAGTCTCACCTTTCTACTCTTGCAATTCCAAATGGACCCTCGGTTCAGTTTGGCGACTACTACAATTATTCTGTCGGCCCTGTCATTCGCTACAATCTGTACAATGGTTCGCAAACTACGCAGAGTGCGGAGTCGTCAAAATATGCTATTGAACAAAAGAAGGCTCAATTGGGTCAGGCCAAAATCGTCAATACTCTTTCGATCGAGCAAGCGTACATTAATTCGGCGCTCTCGTTAGAAGAACTCAAAGGTACCGCTGACAATCTTTCATTAGCTCAAAAACAATATTCAGACATCGCCAAAAAAGCATCAGCCGGATCTGCGACAAAGCTTGACCTTCTGGCATCAAAAAAAGAAGTCCTTTCTTACGAGATCCTGTTTCGACAATCTGCACTTCGTCTAAGCCAAAGTCTTTCCGATTTGAAAACTCAGCTTGGAGATGGGCCAGACTGGTCTCAGTCAGTTCCGATGCCCAAATCAGTGAGTCTTGAAAACATTAAGTTTGCGAAGCCAATTGTTGTCGTAAAGCTCGATACGCTTGATGAAATGAAGATCGTACCGGTAGAGTTCGACAGGGTCAAAATTGAAGATCATCCTGAACTCGTTGCCTATAAAATGCAGCAAGAGAGTCTTATATCACTCTCCAAAGCGGCGAAGTCTTCTCTTTATCCAAGATTCGACTTGATTCTCAAATCTAGCTATGGATATCCGGATCAAACAGCATTGAATTCTTATTGGCAAAATTCAGCCGGGGTCGCACTTTCGATGCCCATTTTTGAGGGCTCAAAATCAAGTAGCGAAGCTGGAAGATTTCTGTCAGACGCTCAAGCTCTCAGTGCTCGCGGAAATCAACGAAAACTCGAAATGCAAAGTTCAATAGAAAAGGCGATTGCATCGCTTGAGTCGCTTAGTGAGCAAGTCCGACTGCAAGACGAGTCAGTTATTGAGAGCAGTAAATATGCGAAAATAACCTTCGAAACCTATCGGCTTGGAAAAGCACAATATCTTGATGTGCAATCAGCGAATACGAAGCTTTTGGAGGCTAGAAATTCTGCCGCAAGAATTCGGGCAAATTTACTGTCGACTATTTCTCAATTAAATTATTTATATGGCCGCAATGTAGAGGAAACAAAATGAAAGCAAAATTTAATTTCAAGATAATTCTAATGTTAGCAATTCTCGCCATTGGCGCCGCTGTTTTTGTTTATTTCAAACTTTTAAAAGCTACATCTATTCAATTCGTCGGCACAGTTGAGGCCACTAAGATTGAAATTCCGTCGAGGGTTGCTTCGACTATCAAGCAGATTGAATTCGTTGAGGGCCAATCAGTAAAATCTGGTCAATCGCTTGTCAAATTAGGATGCGAGGATTTTGAAGTACAAGCTGAACTTGCAAATGATAATTTCCAACGGACGCAGAAACTTTTCAAGGTTGGATCTGCGACGGAGGATGCGTTTGTAAATGCAAAGAACAAAAAGCGTGATGCCGATTTGAAAATTCAATGGTGTGACATCCAATCTCCTGTCGAAGGAGTTGTCTTAAGCAAAAATCGCGAGGTTGGAGAATGGGTTTCTCCGGGCTCAAATATCGCGGTCGTTGCCGACCTAAATCATGTTTGGATGTATGTTTACGTTCCGCATGAAAATTTAAGCGACATAAAGCTCAGTCAGAGTGTTCAAATATTTCTAAAAGAAGGCAGTGAACCATTAAAAGTAAAAGCACTGGTCGAGAAAATTAACGAAGATGCTGAATTCACTCCGAAGAACGTTCAGACCCTTGATGAACGAACTCGCCTCGTATTTGGCGTTAAAATATCGGTGGAGAATGCTGATCATTTACTTAAGCCTGGCATGTCGGTGGGAGTGAGGTTTGAATAGTGGGCATTTCAATCAAGATCACAGGAGTAAAAAAACGACTTGGAATTACTCACGCGCTCGATGGTGTTTCTGTTGAGCTAATGTCTGGTATCAGCCACGGAGTGATTGGACCTGAGGGAGCCGGGAAGACGACACTTTTTCGAGCTATTGCGGGACTCTACTCATTGGATTCAGGAAAAATCGAATATTTTGTTGATTCAAAAAAAGTAGAGTTTGAGTCAATTCGAAATGAAATTGCATATATGCCGCAAAGCCAAAGTCTTTACGCAGACCTTTCCATATCGGAGCATTTAGACTTTTATAAAAACCTCTACGGAATATCCGATGAACTTTTTGAGAAAAAAAGGGGTGAACTTTTAACCGTCACTCGTCTTGAGCCGTTCCTAAATCGACTTGCGGGGCAGCTATCGGGTGGCATGTACAAAAAGTTGGGACTTATGTGTGCGCTCCTTCGTGCACCTAAGGTTCTCTTGTTGGACGAGCCTACCAACGGGGTCGACCCAATTAGCCGAAGAGAGTTCTGGGAATTGTTAGCCGACCTTGGTCACCTGGATATGAATATAATAATTGCTACTGCCTATATGGACGAAGCCGAACGCTGTTCGCTAGTGCATCTGTTGGACCGAGGCAAAATTCTGATGGAAGGTGAACCCTTGCAGCTTATCTCGAATGAAAAAGTGAAGTCGATTGACGAGATTTTTTTAAGAAAAGAAGAATCGGTGGTCACATGACGAATAACGACTATGCGGTCGAGGTTCATAATTTGATCGTTGATTTTGGAGGCTTTAAAGCAGTCAACGACGTAACTTTCAACGTGAACAAGGGCGAGATCTTCGGCTTTCTGGGCGCGAACGGAGCGGGCAAAACGACTACGATTCGGGTTCTTTGCGGAATTCTCAGGCCAACATCGGGTGACGTTAAAGTAGCTGGTTTTTCATTCGCTGGCGACGGCGCCAATGCCATTAAATCGGCTGTTGGGTATATGTCTCAGAAATTTACACTCTACAATGATCTAAGCGTAATTGAAAATTTGGACTTCACGGCGGCGATCAGGCAAATACCAAAACAAGTATATTTGGAGCGAAGAGACCGATTACTCAAGTTCATAGGATTTGACAGGAGCCTTTCGACGAAGGTGCAAGATCTTCCGGGCGGTACCAAGCAACAAGTGTCATTGGTTGCTGCCATGATCCACGACCCTCAAATAATTTTTCTAGATGAACCAACTGCGGGTGTTACGCCCGGCGCAAGAAAAAGGTTTTGGAATTTGATTCGCGAATTAGCGAAGTCCGGTAAGACCGTATTTGTTACGACTCATTACATGGACGAAGCCGAAGAATGTGGTCGTGTTGCGCTCATGAAAGACGGTAAGATAATTGCTCTTGATAGCCCGGCTAAACTCAAAGCATCTGCGTTCAAATACCCCATCTTAAATCTGACTCCAAAGGATGGCGCGATCGACGTTAAAGAATTCAAGGCACTGCCAGCATTTGAGTCGTTTGCCGCCTACGGGCTGAACTACCATGCGGTCATTGGCAACTATGATGAATGGACAAAAATAAAAGACAGAATTCATAGCCTGTTCCGAGTTAGTGAAATTACTCCTACTCTTGAAGACGTTTTTATTCACTACGTGCTTGGAGTTAATCCATGAGCACATTTAGTTTTAAAAGAGCATTTACGATCGCCACTAAAGAAACAAGACACATTCGACGTGATCTATTTACACTTGCACTAGCTCTTATACTTCCAGTTCTGATTGTTTGTATCTTTGGTCCCTCGATCGACTTCGACGCCAAGTCCATTAGCATTGCCATTTTTGATGCCGATAAATCCGAAATGTCCAGATCGTTGTCGACCATATTTTCAAGCTCTGGCTATTTCGAAAACAAATACGTAACGTCGCTCCCAGAGGGATTGGAACTGCTAAAATCAGAAAAAGTCCGTTCAGTGCTGATCATTGATCATGGGTTTGAGCAAAAAGTCAAAAGCCACAAAGCGACAAATGTACAACTTTTAATTGACGGTGCCGAAAGCGGAACGGTCGGCTCAATTATTGGGTACGTCGAACAAATTCAAAAGCAATTTTTAAATGTTAACATTCACGTCTCAAGTGAAAATATAAAAGGCGACAACAGCGCACCCGCAATCGTAACTCGCTTCATGTACAATTCAGGTTTAAGAAGTACATGGTTTATTGTGCCAGGCCTTGGGGCATTGGTTCTTGGCATTTTAGCTGTGATGCTTACTTCCCTGACTATTGCCCGAGAGTGGGAGAGCGGCTCGATGGAGCAGCTTTTATCTACACCGGTCACGCCGCTTGAAATAATTCTAGGTAAGATCATTCCCTACATCGCGCTCAACCTTGCCGCTACAGTGATAATGTACCTCGCGGCGAGACTTGTTTTCGGATTGCCGTTTAGAGGCTCTTATCTCGCTTTTTTTCTTTCAAGCTTTCTATTCATTACTTCGCTTCTTGCGATTGGCGTTTTGATTTCAACTACGGCAAGGCAGCAGCAGGTTGCGATGCAAGCATCCATGGAAATTGCAATGATGCCTTCAATGGTTCTTTCAGGCTTTATCTATCCTATTGAAAGCATGCCTTGGTTTTTCAGGACGTTGACTTACATCATTCCTGCTAGGTGGTATACGACAATTAGTCGATCGATGTTTTTGAGAACTGACGCTGGGCTTTGGGATATGCGAATGGGTTTCTTAATGATGTCTGTAATCACGATACTTCTCATTGTAGCGGCCACAAAAAAACTAAAGAGGACGCTCGATATATGAAACAAATTCTATGGGGTTTTATTAAAAAAGAACTCTCGCAGGCTCTTCGTGATCCTAAAATGCGCATCATTTTATTTGTAGTTCCGATTGTTCAAATTATCGCTTTCGGGCTTGCGCTATCCTCTGAAGTTCGAAACGTCAGACTGGCTGTGATCTATAAGAGTGACGATATCCAAATGCGGGCTATCGAAAGGGCGGCGTTAGGTTCAGATTGGTTTATTCCTGCGTCAGTGGAAAGGCTAGGCCAAGACCCCGCGGACATGATTCATTCACAGGCAGCTGAAGCTGTGTTGGTTGCCGAGCCGGGTGGGTTAACTGCGGCGCTTGGTAGTGATAAACCCCGTCTGCAACTTTTAATTGATGCAACAAATTCTAGTCGCGCGCGCACCATCGAACAATACGTCAATACAATTGTTGCGCGAACTATTAACTCTGCATCGATATCTGCGGTAAGCCCCTCTACGTTTCAAATTCAAACTCGAATACTTTATAACCCATCGCTTATCACAGAGTATTATATGCTCCCGAATACTGTGAGCACAACGATGTGTCTTGTTACAATCATCCTATGCGCAATGTCGATAGCAAGGGAAAAGGAAATGGGAACCTTTGAGACCCTCATCTCCTCGCCCATAAAACCAATTCAAATCGTTCTTGGAAAACTTATCCCCTACATCCTCTTAGCGATGATGACAGCCTCGATGGCAGTCGCGACAAGCACTCTCATATTTCACGTACCGATTCGTGGGCCCTTATGGATGTTGATTAGTGCGGCCCTTGTTTTTGTCTGCGCATCTTCGTCAATAGGACTTCTTATTTCTTCAATCGCCAAAACTCAGCAGCAAGCGATGATGGGCGGTTTCCTATTTTTATTTCCAGGGATTATGCTTTCCGGACTTCTGTTTCCCGTTGAGAATGCGCCAATTTGGCTAAGGGTTTTCGCGTATCTTAATCCATTAATATATTTTAACCGCCTACTCGAAAATATTTTTTTAAAAGACGGAAATCTAACCATTTTTTTAACAAACACCGGAATTCTTGCGCTTTTTGCTTTAGTGCTTGCTCCTGTTGCGGCTCGAAGATTTAAAGTTTAGCGAGAACCTCGTTATCATTGACCGGAAATAAACACGAGTATTCAGGCCTGCGCCATCTATGGAGTAATGGCTATTACTTAGCACAGGATTTTTCCTCAGAATGTCGCCGTTATTTCCAGTTGGCCTCTTCAGGCCAAAGTAAAGCGGCACACATCCACAGCTAGACTCTTCAGAAAATCCTCACGATTTTCCATTGAATCATTCATTTGTGGCGGAAGAGTGTTCATAAAAGAGAAGTGCCCTGCGCCTTCAATAATGTGGAGATCAAATGAAACCTGCGTAGGTAATTTGTTCTTAAGAAATTCAATTTGATTTTGAGGGGTGATTGAATCGAGCGTGCCAGCCCAGGCCTGAAGAGGTATTTGAATTGCACTAAGAGCGTTCGGTGCTTGGAAAAAACCAGTCGGCGGCGTAAAGAGAACGAGTTTTTTAAGTCGTTTTTCGCCCTTGATAGGAAGACGTTCACCAGCTCGCATCCACATCTCTCCACCAGCCATAGCCAACAATAATGTTGCTCCGATAGAGTGGCCAATGCCAACCACAGGTAGATTGGGATCTGCAATTTGATCAAATGCAATCTGTAGTCTGCGAGTACGAAGAACCAAATCAGATGCGTTGGGGGCCGGCGACACAAGTTGCTCAAAATAAGGCGCGATTACCGTGCAACTATTTTCAACCAAAGAATTTAGAAGAGCTAGGTGACGTTCAGGATTTCCACCACTACCTGCGGCAAACAAAACGAGGCGAGTCGGTCTATCCGCATTTAGCAACAAAGCTTCAAACTTCGTTCCAGCATCAGTTAAATTAATTTTATGCATGCCCTAATTTAACAAAGACCCGCCTTGTAATCACGAAATAACTCCCCGAGTTTGGACTGATTTTTTGCGGATTAAAGCAACCTTACCATTATTTGCAGGCGCGCGATTCCAATAAATGGCAAATACATCCACCAGGCTCAGACCGAATCTGTTGTACGTTATTTCCTGATAAGCTACTGAGTGATTGTTAGCTCCAGTTCTCGCAATGAAGATTTTTTCTTTAGCATTTCAACAAATCTCTCCATTGGTATCACGACTTGTTGTTTCTCCGACCTAATTCTTACCGCTACATTATTGCCGGAGATTTCCCGCTCCCCAACTACCACGACGAAAGGCACTTTCGCTAGAGTCGCGTTACGCACTCGCTTTGGCAAAGTTTCTAGAGATGAATCTACCTCCGAGCGGATATAGACAGAGCGTAAAAGCCGATTCACCTTTTCCGCGTAGTCGGCAAATGTATTCGCCACGGGTAGAATCTTCACCTGAACGGGAGCCAGCCAGAAAGGAAATGCACCGGCATATTTTTCGATAAGAAAGGCGACAAATCGTTCATGCGATCCTAGCGGCGCTCGATGGATAATATACGGCAGATGATCGCCGCCATCGCTTCCCTTATAAATTAGGCCCATGCGTTTAGCTGAAGAGAAATCCAACTGAATCGTCGAGGCAGTTTCTTCACGTCCTGAAACAGTCTTAAACTGCACATCTATTTTTGGACCATAGAATGCTGCTTCGCCATCTGCCTCAAAGAAAGGTAGCTTTACTTCGACCAGGATCTCCCTCAACAATTCCTGAGACCAATCCCATAATTCCGGCTCATCGACATATTTATCCTTTTTCTTTGGATCGGCTGGATCCCATTTAGACAGACGGAGCCTGAATTCATTGATTCCGAGAATTTGGTAGGCTCTTGAATACATCTGTAGAACTGAAATCATCTCCTCTTTAATTTGACTCTTTTCGCAGTAGATATGAGCGTCGTTCTGGCAACAAGAACGAGCACGCATTATTCCAGCTAGTGAACCACTATCCTCATACCGATAAATTTGACCGTACTCAGCTAGCCGCAAAGGCAGGTCACGATAGCTTCTTGGCTTACTCGCAAATATTCTGTGATGGTGCGGACAGTTCATTGGCCGTAGGTAATAAGGCTCTTTTTTCTTACCTTCATTTGCGGAGGACTCTGAAATCAAAATCGGCGGAAACATTCCTTCCGCGTAATGAGAAAGATGGCCAGAGCGTTCGTAAAGGGCTCCATGAGCAATTTGCGGTGTGGAAACCCGTTTGTAATCAGCGAGAAACTCCATTTCTTTTATAAATTTCTCCAACTCATCACGAACGACAGTTCCATTTGGAAGCCAAAGTGGTAATCCTTGCCCCACTTCTTCGTCAAAGTGAAATAGCTCTAGCTCTTTCCCTAGTTTTCTATGGTCTCTTTTTATTGCCTCCTCATGGGCAAAAATGGCTTCATCTAATTGTGCTTTATTTAAGAATGCCCAGGCATAAATCCGTGTCATCACCGCATTTGAAGAGTCGCCTCGCCAGTAAGCACCAGCCACAGAGCGAAGCTTGAAGCAGTCTAATGGGATTTCGCTGGAGTGCTCTACGTGAGGTCCGTCGCACATATCCCTGAAGCCACCGGAATAATAAAATGAAATCTTTGTTTCACCTCGTTTCTCGGCAAGCTCCCTTGCAAATTCTGCCTTGTAAGGTTCGCCCATTTCACCGAGTCGCTTTAAGGCAGCATCAACAGGAATCTCTTCACGGATAAAGTCTGCTTTAGCTTGAATGATTCTCCGCATTCGATTTTCAAGTTCGTGAAAATCAGACTCGCCAATAGGTGAAGACAGGATAAAATCGTAGTAGAAACCGTCGTCGATGGGCGGCCCGAATCCCAGCTTTGATCCAGGCCGTATTTCCAAAACGGCCTGAGCAAGAACGTGAGCGAGGCTATGACGAATTTTAAAGAGTAAATCAATATGAGACACGACACACCACCAAGTGTTTAAAGTTATTCAAATAGGATTTGTTGTAGCCCCGTGAATCGGGGCGAGCTTTTTATTAACCCTTGCGGGTGGTAGTAGTGGTGGTCGAAGTGACAGGCACAACAGGACCCCAGCTTTGCGCTGAAATGGGGTGCAAAAAGATTCCTGACCAAAACGCCTTCATAAATACAGTGTAACTTAGGTGGTTTTTCAAATCAATACAGATTTTAAAAAGGCCAAGGCCCATTCGACAAATATTTGCAAAACCTAGGAAAAAGCCAACACGTAGAAAATCGGAAATGTACTTTGCCATGACCCAATCGCGGCACTCGTTAGGGGATTTCAGGAAATAACTCAGATCGATTCGACCCTAATTTAGCGGAAATGAGTGCCATTGAAGAAGTTATTTAAAGAAAGATTCAGGACTAAGGACCTGGCCCTCTATTAAAAACCAGGTCAAAGAATTTAAAAGAAATTTAGATTAAAAATTGGATTTTTGCGGTGAGTCCTCTTCCTCTTGTTATATCGCTGAGTGGTGCGAACATCGGCATGATTTACTAGCTGGGAGATATAGTAAATATCCTCGCCATTTTCGATTAACGAACTGATAAACGTTGCTCGAGCGCTGTGGGGTGTGATCCTCTTTTCTTTGTTTACTCGCTTTGCCCACTTGCCAATGATATAGCCCAAGGCCGTGTGGCTAAGTTTCTTTTTTATTTTTCCATTATGGGAATTTTTTGTGGGCTGGAATAAAAAATCGTCGATTTCTAATTTTCGCCCCGTGGTTTCCATCCAGGTAACATATTCATCAACATAAAATGCTGCCGTCGGATGAATCGGGATTTGATTTATTTTTTGGCCCTTTCCCATGTATGAAAGAAACCGTATTCCTTCTTGGGCCTTAAAGTTCGATAGTTTCAGGTTTCTCAACTCGGCCTGCCTCATTCCAGTTGTAAATAGAAGAAGGATAATCGCTCTGTGAAGTGGCGGGGCGTCCTGGATCACAAGATCAAAGAACGTTTTCATCTCCCTATCGGAAAATGCTTGGGTCTCCTCCAAGACAATTCGATTGGGCCGGGTGCAAAACTCGGCTGGGTTCTTGTCGATGATTTCTCGTTGTAGCAAGAATTGAAAGAAACTTGAAACCGCCGAGAGGTACCGATTAATTGTGTTTGGCGCGTAAGGCCTCTTCCTATTCGAGAGATGACCTTCAAGATATTTTTTGTATTTTACGATGTGAACGCGACGAATTTCCTCAAAGAGCATTCTGTTTTTATCCATACGTGGCAGGCCAAATTGGCCGGATGTGAAATCGAAGAATGCTTTAAGGTCGCGTTGGTAGGCTCTCTCGGTTAAAGGACTCCGATCTTTCAGAAACTCGTAAATCAGGTCTTCGACACTGTCGGCTCCTATAAACAAAGCCAATTGGACTTCCTCTTCACTTATTTTCGTAGCTTCTTTTTTCATGAGTTCCCTCCTGGAACGGTTGTTTTAAAGTGGCTCACCGCCACAGCAGCTAGTGTAACAAGGCACTTAGTTCAGTAGAAATTCGAAAAATAAATGCTCTCAATTATCGACTTTGATCTTTTTTTTTGTGAACAAAAGTCCATCTAGGGCCGATTCTTCACGAACCACGTCAAGAGTTGAATCACACCAATAACAATTGCGATGATCCAAGCTCGCTTTATTCCCAGTACAAGCCTGTAGTCCTTCATTTGAAATTTTAGATTCATTTCGAAAGTGATGTAGTTGTTTTGATTTTGTTCCATAAACGATCTCCTTTTACCCACGCCGAAAGGCAGGAGAAGGAGGCGCTTTATGAACAAATATCGGCCTCAATTTTGATATTTAAGTGGTGCAATAACTTAAGCGCTTTGATCAGAGTGAACTGCTGGATTTCTTAAATTTGAAAACGTGGCCTGCATGTCGGCTTCTTTCAATCCGTTTTAGACAAATCTCCCAGGAAATTTCGTTTGTAAGATCGCTCGCTACAGCGTTTTCCTAATCCTCCCTTTGCATCGGTCTGCGCCAGGGCCTAACGGCTATTTCCTGTCACGCCCTCTGCCTCTACCGCACCTCTCGGGTGCTCTCGTGTGTCGGTCGGGGCAAACGCCTTCGCTCTCTCAAACTTCTCTCTTCGGGGCCTTACCCTTTGTGAAAGGCCCACTCGATAGAGAGCGAAGCCAAAAACAAAATAACTTTCACAAGGAGAAAGTCATGGAAAACACAGTTCAAAATAAGCCCGCTCAAGCGACACGAATCACTCAAGGATTTAGTGCAAATCCGCAAGTATATCTCAACACTGATCGCGGCAGTATCACGCACCGCTTGGGAGCTGATCTAAAAATTGAAATGCCCATTAATTTCTACAAAAAGATTCTTGGGCTTCCTTTCGAAAAGAAAGAATCGGTTCAATCGTCAGAGACCACTCGTCGTAACATTTACGGCCTAGTTGCTCGACCCGTGATTTTTCTGAGTCAAGACGGCAACTACCTCGTCCATAGTGTTCTTGGAATTCGCATTTCAAAGCATGTGAACTACTACAAACAAATCCTTGGAGCTGAATACACTCCGAAGACAAAAACCGCGTAAGTGGTTTTAGATAACCTGGAGGCCTTTGCCTCCAGGTTTTAATACTCACAATAGACAAACTTGCTTCGCAACTTTGATTTCATTCTGAATCGCACTTTTCACGTCTTGCAAATTCGATTTCTCTTTTCACTGAGTCCCGCCAGCCCCTTCGTGTCTGTCATGCCTCATGATCGGCCCTCAAGGGCCTAGGCGAGAAATCGAGCAATCCGCGCCAACCACTCTTAATTTTTCCCCCGCCAAGCAAGCTTGGGGCGTACCTGGCAGGCGAAAAATGTTTTTTTGAAACCATTAGAAGGAGAGCAGTCTATGAATAACCAAGAACAACAAACCAGTCCTAGAATTTACGTCGCATGTCTAGCCGCCTACAACGCAGGACAACTGCATGGCGAATGGATCAATGCTGACCGAGAAGCAAACGAAATTCAGGTAGACATCAAATCCATGTTGGAAAGATCGCCGGTATCCAGCGCCGAAGAGTGGGCAGTCCACGATTACGAAGGCTTCCATTCAATCTCTCTAAGTGAGTGGCCCGATATAGAGCGCGTTTCAACTCTTGCAAAACTGATTGTCGCACATGGCGAACCATTTTCGATCTGGTATCAGAACCAAGATGGTAGCAACTTTGAAATTTCGGAACTTGAAGAAATGTTTTTAGAACAGTGGCAGGGGTCTTTTGAGTCTGAGACTGACTTCGCATTTAAACTGCTCGAAGAATCAGGGCAACTGAGCGAACTTCCAGCCTGGGCTCAAAACTATTTCGATTGTGAAAGCTACGCCCGCGACCTCCATTTAGGTGGAGATTTTTCTTTCACACGGCACAATTGTCAGACCTACGTTTATCGTAATTGTTAGAGGCGTACTTTCTACTTTTCCCTCGACGGAAGGATTCAAGGCGGACAGCATTTTCGTGCAGTCCGCCTTTTCGTTTATGCAGCATTCGCAGTTTGCGACTGCTCTATTAGAAACCCAGAAAACTCCTTTGTTAGCATGAAGCCTGTGAACTCATCGCGGGAGATAGGTCCACGGATTTCTATATACCGCTGTCGCAGTTGCTCTTTGCGGTCTTCGTTCGACAAGGACTGATTTTGCAGCTTTTTGATGTGTTCGTCAGACACAAGATCAAGTGCAAGACTTAGCAATTGATCGACCTTAATCTTGCGACCGACTTTCTTCTCATTTGCCGAAAGCAAAAGTCTTTCGGCCTTCTTTTGGACTTCAGAATTGATGCGAATTGATTTTGGTTTTGGGTTCAACTTTAAATTTGTTTTTGTAATTTTAGATTCCATTGTTTGCTCCGTTAAATTTAGTTTTTGTTAGTTCTTTCGAGTTTCTTGCGACACGTCGCCCTTGATTTCGATAGCGCCTTGGCCCTTTGGTCGTCTCAAAATCTGAGACATGACTGCACGAATGGCTGCGAGCTGTTCGTCATCCATAAAACCAATCATTGCTACACAGTCGTCTTTGAAACTGAGAACTGTCTTGTTGCCCGCGATCTTGTCGAACTGCTCCATCGTGTAGCCATAGGCTCGCACCATTTGCTCCACTCGAAAACCTTCAACGGCGCGTTTGCCGTTTTCAAAGTGGCTGATCGTTGTGTGAGTTACGCCCACAATAGACGCCGCCTGACGTGTTGTCAGACGTGCATTTTCGCGCAAACGCTTTAGAACATTTGCGACACTTTCATTTTTGTTTTTGGTTGCTGGCTGCATGTTTCTTGTCTCCTTTAGTTGATGCTTTCCAGACATCGAACTTGGAAACTACGAAACGCTGTTGTTTTGAGAAGTTAGCTGGAGGTTTCCAGCTTTCCAACTTCCTGAATTTTTCTATTTTTCCGTAGCACAAAAGTAGCACTGAAATAGCATAACTCAGGAATTTTGTCGTATTCTCGCGTGACGATGGACGAAATCGAACCGAATCGCTCGTTGAACTTTATCTCTTTGTAATTGCTGTTTTCTTTTTACTTTTCGCGGAGTTAGGAAGGTGAAACTGAAGTCATTTGCGGTTGATCCATTTTTTCATTTTACCCGAGAGTAAAATGGCGGATTCGATGGGAATCCAATAAATTCAAGAGGATAGTTAACCTAGTAGCCA
>CAZCHT010000008.1:0-59525 GCA_964498705.1 uncultured Bdellovibrio sp.
GTCTAACGTTAAAACGGGGTCCCGATGGAAAACTCAAAGACCACGGCTTCGTGTCAATACTCACGATTTAGCGGGAAACCCCACTCAAAACGCAGAGGTCCGATAGGTGAGAACCAACGAATACCGAAACCAGTATCTGCAAAAAGTCGCGCATCCGTGATTGTATCTTCAGCTTCACCGACGTCGTAGAAAGCGACGCCGTACATTTGTGCTTCACGAATCAATGGGAATAGTAATTCACCTTGATACATAAGTTGCTGAGCACCACCGTAATAGCGCCTCGATTTCTCTTCGATTTCAGTCATGCCCGGAATGGCTTTCAATTCATTTTCAATTTTCGTCGATTTAACTTGTCGACCGACACGCCCATAACGGTAACCACGCAAACTGTACGGACCACCAAGTAAATACAATTCATTGAATGGAGGCAGTCGATCTGGGTTTGTTGATTCGATACGTGCGTAAGAAATCGAGTTTCTAAATACAACGTCCCAGAACAAATTTTTAAAGAAACGGAAGTCCGCGTTTCCTTTGTAGTATTGTAAATTCCCACCGAATGGACCTGTTAACGAGTACCCCAAGCGAGCGTAAATACCTTTAGTCGGTCGAAAACGGTCATTACGAGTATCGTAATCTAAACTGACACCTAACAAACCGGAATCCCCTTGCGCTGTTTGCAATGGGAACAAGTCGTAATCGGTAATGTTGTTACCTGCAGCATCAACCACGTTCGTCAATTTTGTCGCCGTGTAGGTGTAGCTTGTGTTTAATCTTAAGTAGTCACCCAGTGGGTATCCCAAGAATAGAGAACCACCCGTACGTGTTTCGTTGTAATCCAGACGACCCGAGTTTTCAGAACGAAATACGCGAAACCCTAAAGACCATAGTGAATCACGGAAATAAGGTTCAGTGAATGTAAAGTCATAGACCGAATACTGAGACGCTAAATTCAAACTAACACCTAAGTTTTGTCCGCGACCCATGAAATTTGTCTGCTGGACGCTACCCTGCAATGTAAAACCTTGAGCCGAACCGTAACCAGCGCCCAATTGGATTTGTCCCGTATTACGTTCTTTCACCGTGATATCGATATTTAAAATGTCTAACTTATCTGGCGGTGTTGATGTTTTGAAATTCACTTCGTCAAAGAAACCCAAACGCTGAATATTTTCTAATGATAAACGGCGACGAGTTTCGTTGTACAGTTCGCCCTCTTTAATTTTCAATTCGCGACGAACTACTTTATCACGTGTTTTTGTATTTGAAATCACGTTGATGCGCCCAAAGTACACTTTAGTGCCTTTATCGAAATCAAATACGATGTCGACTTTACGCTCAGCTTCTTTCACTTTCCACTGAGGATTTACGTTGGCAAACGCATAACCTAAATCACCGTATTTAGCTTGAAGATCCGCTAAGTCTTTTTGTAAAACATCGTAAGCAAATACTTTGTTTTCATCGAGTTTCATCACATCTAGCAATTCTTGGCGCGAAAACAGGACGTCGCCCGAGAATTCAATATCTCCAACATCAAATGATTCACCTTCATCGATATTGATTGTGATGTAGATACCTTTTTTATCCGGAGTCACCGTCACTTGTGGTCGATCAATTTTGGCTTGAATGAAACCTTTGTTGAAATAGATAAAACGGATGCCTTGAATCCAACGTTCAAACATATCTTGTTTGAACTGACCAGAACCAGACAACCCTGTGAAATAACCTTCTTCAGCCACTAACTGATCAATGATCAACTGCGAAGACGGGACCTTTTTATTTCCTAGAAAAGTGATCTTTTTAACTTTAACTCGATCGTTTTGCTTTACAGTCACTTTGATTTTAACTGTTTCGTCTTTAACTACGTCTTCGATTGCATAATCGATTTTAGCTAGAAAGTAGCCTTTGTCCTCGTAGAACTTTTGGACTTTTTCTTGGCCTTCTTTAAGTTTAGTGATGTTCAAGATTTCGTAGGACTTGATACCAAGAGCGTCGTTTAGCTCTTCTTTTTTTACGTCTTCAGAAACTCCATCCCAAACGATTTCAACGACGGACGGTTTCTCTTGAACTTTGAACATGACGACTTTTTCAGCGCCTACATTTTCAAGATACACTTCCACGTTAGAGAAAAATCCAGTTTTAAATAATGTAGCGATATCTTCGCGAACTAGGACTCTGAAATCAGGCGAAGGGTAACTTTGGCCTTTCTTCATTTTCAATCGACTAGTAATGGAATCTTTTTCAATTTTCTTTTGACCTTCGACTTTGATTTCGCCGACGACGACAGATTCACCCAAAGAAACGGAATCTACTTTTTTCAGATTTGATTTAAGATTTGAATTTCTCTTCGATGCGGCTTTCGCTGCGACCTTCGATGCCGGCTTTGCTTTTTTTGATGGCGTATTTTGCTGCGCCAATGACGGACTTACAGAAAAAATCAGACTCAAAAAAAAGCAGCTCAATGTTAGGTTAAATCGTGTCATGTGCTGAGGATATTAGGGCCTTTCCGTGTTGAGTCACAACCAAAAAAGCGGCGTGTTAGAGGGGGATTATTCAGCCCAACGACCATCTTTCAAATGCAAAATTCTCGGAAATTTCTGAGCGAAATGCAGATCATGAGTCACCACCACGATCGCGATCTTTAACTGCTCGCGAATCTTGAAAAACAGCTCCTGAATCTTATAGCTATTCATGGAATCTAGGTTCCCAGTTGGTTCATCAGCGAATAAAATTCGCGGCTGTCTGACTAAAGCGCGGGCAATCGCCACCCGTTGCAATTCGCCACCAGAGAGCTGATTCGGGTAATGATTCAAACGATCACCTAAACCTAAAAAAGCTAAAAGCTCTTCTGCCTGGCGAGTCGCGATCCCGATATCTTGATTTGCAATTCGGCATGGTAAAAGTACGTTTTCGAGTGCTGATAATTCACTCAAAAGATGATGAAATTGGAACACGAAGCCAATCGTTTGGTTGCGAAAAAGAGACAGTTGTTCGTCATCCAGCTGAAAAAGGTTCTTTTCTAGATAAACTAGCTCTCCTGACTGTGGGTAGTCCAAGGTTCCCAGAATTTGCAATAAGGTCGATTTACCTGAACCGCTGCTGCCAACGATACCCATGGCTTCGCCTTCTTGAATATCTAAACTGACCCCTTTGAGAATTTCTAAAGTGCCGCTACCTTGAGGGTAACTTTTAAAAATATTGCGAGCCGAAAGCAAGACGTTACCCATAGCGAAGTCCTTCCACTACACTTAATCGTGAACTACGCAGCGCTGGTGCCAGCGTCGCAAAAAATGAAATGACTAACGTTGCCAGTGTAATGGCAAATACGTCAATCGTCCTAATCTTGATTACGATGTTATCAATTTTATAAACAGAGCCCGGAATTAATTCAAATTGATTCTGCAAGACCATGAATCCCTGACACAGAATAAATCCCAGTACCAATCCCATCGCAACACCCATGAGTCCCAAAAATATTCCCTGCAAAGTGAATATTTTTAGAATTTGTTTTTTTGAAACGCCGAGTGTTTTTAAAATAGCGATATCGCTATTGCGCTGAACGACGCCGACATACAATGTGGATGAAATGTTAAATGCAGCTACAATCACAATAATTAAAATTACAAAAAATATCACTACACGTTCAATTTCTACGGCATCGAATAAATTTTCATTTACGTCGCGCCAGTCACGAATTAAATATTGAGGCCCCAGTTTTTGCGCTATACGGAATGCCGATCCACGAACATCACTATCATCACTCAACTTCATAATAAGCCCAGTATAACGATCACCAATCGAGGCTACCTTTTGAGCCGAAGCGATATCTGTAATGATCAACCGCTCATTCCATTCATACTTACCCAGATCTAAAATACCGGAAACGCGAAATTCAGCAGCTTGCGGCTTGAATATTGATGGATCAACCGAATCGCTGATGGGAACCACGACATTAATTTTATCGCCAATTTTGATATTCAATCGACGGGCGATACCCTTACCGATCATAGCTTGCGGGACTTTGACTTTCCCTTCCATCACAACGCTTATGTCATTTGCGCCCTCAACCAAACGTTGATTTAAATTAATTATATTTTTGTAACGATCACTGTCGATACCTTGAAGCAAAATTCCAACGATTTGACCTTTGCTAGCTAAAACGGATTCGATGTAGACAAAACGTGTAGTCGATTCTAATTTTGGTTCAATCGTTTTAAGTTCATTTTCAAAATCTTTCCAGTAGGGTTTAGATTTATTTTTATCGATCACTTGAATGTGGCCCGTTACATCGGTCATGGTTTTTTTCAATGTCGCTTCAAAGCCGCTCATCACCGCCATTGACACTAACAAACAGGCTACGCCTAAAACTAATCCTAGTAAACTGAGTGGCGTTGAGCCTTCTAAAATAAATTTTCTAGTGAATAGCAATTTCCAAGCGATAAAAACTAATGGGTTTTTCAGAAGTGGCTTAAAGAATTGTTTTATCATTGAGGCGCAACCATCAGCGATTTCAAATACGCCATAACAAAGCCTTGCAGATCACCATTCATCACGTCCTGGACCTGACTGGTTTCATGCATCGTACGATGATCTTTCACCATCTGGTACGGATGCATAACGTACGAGCGAATCTGCGATCCCCACTCAACGGCTTTCTTTTGCGAATTCATTTCATCTTTTTCTTTATTTCTTTTTTCAACTTCGCGTTCGTACAACTGCGCTTTTAGCATCTTCAACGCTTTTTCACGATTTTGAATTTGTGAACGTTGTGTCTGGCACTGAACGATAATTCCCGAAGGTAAATGGTACATACGAACGGCAGAATCCGTACGATTGACGTGCTGTCCACCGGCCCCGCTCGAGCGAAATGTTTCCACTTTTAAATCATCGGGTTTTACTTCGATATTAATTTCATCATCAATTTCAGCCCACACAAATACGGAGGCAAACGAAGTATGGCGTCTGGCATTGCTATCAAAAGGCGAAATTCTGACAAGTCGATGAACGCCACTTTCGGCTTTGAGATAGCCGTAGGCGTAGGCACCTTCTACCAAAATAGTGCACGATTTCAATCCCGTTTCATCGCCATCATTACGATCGATCAATTCGTATTTGAATCCTTGCTGATCACAGTATTTTAAATACATCCGCAATAACATCTCGGCCCAATCGCAGGATTCCGTTCCGCCAGCGCCCGAGTTAATAGAAAGATAGGTATTGTTTGGATCCAGCTCGCCATTCAGCACACGCTTTAATTCAAGGCCTTTTCCTAATTCTTCAATTTGAATGACTTCATTTTTGGCTTCTTGAAATGTCGGTTCGTCTTGAGCTTCTTCGCTCATTTCAAGTAATGTCTTGGCGTCTTTTAGTTTTTTGTCGTAGGTTTCCCATTCTTCGATAGCTCGAGTCAGTAGGGATTTCTCTTTGTTGATCTTTTGCATTTCATCGGGCTTATCCCATAAAGCTGGGTTTTCAGCCGCTAAATTGACTTCATCTAGGCGTTTTTTCTTTTTGTCTAAGTCAAAGATACCCCCGGAGATCGTTTCCGAGGCTTTCTAGTTCAACAATTTTTCGTTTTATTTCAATCGCTTCTGTAACTAAAGACATGGGTATACCGTACTGAAGGTTTTCCATCCTGACAATTAGAATTTCAGCTTAGAATTTTTAAACTATTTCTTTTTTTGTTTTTTAGCTGGTTCCGTTTTGGCTACTGATTTCCCAGCTGATTTAGCGGTAGCTTTTGCGGTGGATTTTGCCGCAGATTTAGCTACAGGCTTTGCTGCTGCTTTCGTCGCTACTTTTGCTGTGGCCTTGGCCGCTGGCTTGGCTTCCTTACCCGTCGGTTTAACAGGTTTCGCTTCTTTTATCGCCGTAACTTTAGCTGCTGGCTTTGCTGATTTAGCCGAAGCTGCCTTCTTCACCGTTAAATTTTTCTTCGGCGCTTCGACTTCGGTTTTGCCCTTTTTGGCCGATTTAGGATTTCTTAAATTATCAAAAACTTCATCTTGGATCGACATCATCCGTTCTTCTTCGACTTTGCTTTTCTCGTGATCGAAACCAAGCAAATGCAAAACACCGTGAAGCATAATGTAACCAAGTTCGTCTTCCAAACTCAATCCGTGCTCTTTCGCCTGACGAGAAATCACTTGTGGACATAAAACTAATTCACCCATTGATGTTGGGTCATCAGAACCAAAACTTAAAATATCAGTTGGGTAATCTTTGCAGCGATAATTCCAATTTAATTTTTTTGCGTCGTTTTCATTGAGAAAAACTAACGAAACTTCCAGAGTCTTTTTATCTGTATCGATGATTTTCTTTTTTTGAAGTTCAGTAGCGATGCCCTTGATCCATTTATTCAGAACGTCTTCCGATAAATCCATTCCCGAGTCATTGATGATATTTAATTTCATAAGGCCCTATTTTGTCTGTGACTGTGAGATATATCCTAATCCACCGCCTGCACTTTTAGGATAATCTATTCTTTGATGATATATACCCAAAAGGATTTTGACAAAGGCTTGCTCGACCTTTGATAGATCTTTTAGCGTTAAATTACATTCATCTAACTGACCGTCTGTGAATTTTCTTTGAATAATATTACGTACGATATTTTGTAAACGCGTTGGTGTTGGCTCGTCCAATGACCGCGCCGCCGCTTCGATACTATCCGCAAGCATACACAGAGCCGATTCACGAAACTGAGGTTTTGGGCCCGGGTAACGAAAGTCCTCTTCCGAAATTTCAGCATCGCCGTCTTCGCGAAGGTCTAGGGCTTTGTTATAAAAGAAGGAAATCAAAGTCGTTCCATGATGCTGAACGATACCGTCTATGATTGGCTTACCCAGTTTGTGTTTCATTCCTAGCTCCACACCATCTTTTACGTGGGCTATTAGCAAAGTTTTGCTCATAAACGGCGAAATAGAATCATGGGCGTTCTGACCCGGCTTTTGGTTTTCGATGAAATAACGAGCATGTTCCATTTTACCGATGTCATGGTAATAACTCATAACTTTGGCCAGCAATGGGTTCGCCCCAATTTCTTCGGCAGCGGCTTCGACCATGCTACCGACCATCATCGAGTGATGATAAGTACCCGGCGCTTGAATTAGCATTTGTTTAAGCAATGGGTGATTTAAATTTGAAAGTTCTAATAACTTCACATCGGTCGTATAATTGAACAATGATTCCACCAGTGGAATCACCATCATCGTGATGAGTGAACTGAAAATACCACCCAAGAACGCTGCTGGAATGGCAAAGTAAACTTCCGTCAAAGCTTCATCTTGCTCGATTTTAGCGATCAACATCAAAAACGCAACAAGCAAGGCATTGATAATCCCTGTGCGAACACCCGCCCAGTATATGTCATTTCGCTTTTTACAGTTTAAAACACCACGGGCCGCTGCGATACCACCCACCAAGCTGACAATCACAAACATGAAATTGAAATCTTCCATGATCGCTAAGCTTAACGACAAAAACGCCGTGAACAACCACACCAATTCACCAGAAGAAATAATTAAGCCCACAATCATTGGACCGGCCGCTACTGGGGCCGCAAATAAGAAAACGGAGTGGGTAAAGTAGGCGCCCCACTTAGAGATAAAAGCGGCATCGGCGACGAACATGTAGAACTTCGTAAGCACGATCACGCCCAAGATGATAATCATCATCACCGAGATATCTTTAGTTTCAAATTTAATTTTGTTTTGAGTGAACCGACGGATGTACGAGCTAAATACAAGTACCGTTACTGAAAGCAACAAGGCCATGGATAATGCCATGAAGTCTTTCTTTTTATCCGACTGAATGCTTTCGATTTGTTTTAGAACAGCCATATCGAATGGCTGCACACGATGCCCTTTACCGACCAGGACTTGATTTCGCTTAATAGTGATCAATACCGGAGCAATCGATTCACGAGCTACTGTTTTCCTTGATGCCAATTCTTGCTTATTGAGCGTCAAATTAGGAATAATCAATGCACGTGCTAGGTAGAGCAAGTTCGCGCGATCTGAGTCATCCATTTTCTCTAAAACTTTTTTATCGATGAATTGAAAGTGATCCGGATTTTGCAAATCCAAAATATCTTTTTTCGAAACTGAAAATTCACGGCCCGAATTTGATTTATGAACAACGCGAGCGACGACTTCGTCTTGGTGAGATGGAATAAATCGGTCTGGTGATTCTGCAATCTTTTTGGCGTACCAAAGATCTAAATTTCGTACTAAAGAGTTTTCTATACGTGCGTGGAAACGATGTTCAATCAGCCACTCAAACAAATAGTCTGCCAGTGACACGCCCAATTCTTTTTCAAAAATGGCTTTGTGAGTAAAAAGATCTTTGATCAGCTTTTGCTGAGCTGTGTAACTGCGAGGCCAATTCAAATCGCGCATCTGATTACGCATATAGCGGAATGAACGATATACATTACCGGCGAGGCGGTCAAAAACGTTGGTGTCATAGTCAAAAACAACAGGAATATTCGATTCCGCCTTCAAACGCTTTTCTTCAGTCGTAACCTCATCTGCCATTTCGAAGGTGAGGGGCGATACGATATCTACTGTCGTCGCATCACCGACCTTGAATGTGTGAGGAATTTTAATTTGAAAGAAGATTAGGTAGGATAAAACTAGGCAGAACAATAAAACCGTAAATACTTTACGAACAGAAAACGTAGTCTCTAACCAGTTTAAATAACGTCCAAAAATTGTTTTCTCTAAACCCAGTTGATGAACCCAGTCTAGATACTTGTGGCTTGGATCTTCATAATTATGACGTTGAGTGTTCTTATTTTTGGAATGAGCAGAGACAGCATCCTTGATGCGATCATTCAAACGCGTTACGCGATTTCCGCCTTCGTTATTTTGGTCATTCCCCATACGTTAAACACTTCGGCATAAATGCCATAAATTTGTATTGAACTTTCCTTAAAAATGGTCAAATCTGGGCGCAAATCGAGTCTAATTTATGCCGCAAGCTCCTGATAATTTTAACCTTTTCGAATCACTAATGCAAATCGTTAGATCACTTCGTGGTCCAGATGGTTGCCCGTGGGACAAAGAGCAAACTCATAACACGTTAACTCCGTACGCAATCGAAGAAGTTTACGAATTTGTAGACGCTGTCGAGTCTGGTAACGATGCTTTAGTCAAGGATGAGCTTGGCGATGTTTTGTTCCAAGTCGCACTCCACGCAGCTCTCGCCGAAGAACGAAATGCTTTTAAAATCCAGGATGTCATCGCCAACATCAGCGAAAAGCTTGTGAGACGACACCCGCATGTTTTCTCTGACACCAAAGTCTCGGGTATTGATGATGTTTGGAAAAACTGGGAAGAGATCAAACGCGCCGAGAAGAAAAACTCGCCGAAAACGTCGAGCGGTCCTTTTGATTTTCCCAACCACCTGCCCGCGTTACAACGCGCACACAAGATCGGTGTTAAATCGCAAAAGTTACAGTTCGACTGGGCGAATTCAGACGACGTTTTAAAAAAAGTTTGGGAAGAAATTAACGAACTGCAAGTCGAGAAGAAAAAAATAGATTCATTGAAAAAAGCTAGCACAGAAGACAAACAAAAAATCCAAGATGCGATGGAAGATGAATTTGGCGACGTCCTGTTTTCGTTGAGCCAGTGGGCTCGTCATCAAAACATTGAGCCCGAAACCGCATTGAGAAAAGCCAATCGTAAGTTTGAAACTCGTTTTAATGCGATGATGAAAATCGTTGAAAGCGAAAAGAAAGATTGGAGTACTTTGACCGACGACCAGAAAGAGGAATTTTGGTCGAAGGCAAAAAAACAGATTAAATCACAGTCCGTTTAATCTACAACAAACGGCTCAGGTTCTGCTTCACCGCCGACATCCTGAACTGCCTTGCATGATAAAACCGACGTCGGCAAATCGATGCTGATCTTTTTCGTTGGGGCATCTAACTTGTGACCTTTGTAAATCTGGCCCCTTTTCAAAACGATCTTAGTGATAACACCATCCGCTTTTTCTTTTGCCGATGGAACGCGCGTTGAAAATTCTAATAATTTTGCGTCAGAATCAGTCAAAAAAAGAGCCGTATTTCCACCGGTTTGATGCCGAGACGCTTCGTGATCAAAACTTTTTCCGTACGTTTCAAACTCAGTCGATACCAAACCGTAACTCACGTTAATTTTTCTATAAGTAATCGAGTATATATTAGCTTTGTCAACTTGAATATCAGGCGCGTCCTCTTGCCCAACGACAAGGTCTTCGTCAGTGATTTCTAATTTGATTTCTTTATCAGGCGATACGCATTCCAAATTCTCTGCAAATGCGAACGATGAAATCCCCAGAACGCTTAACAACACGAGCGCTGTCTTAACCATAAGTTACCCCTAAATTGTATTTAGCTTTCGTTTGTCTTAGCAGATAGCTGGCGGTTACGAGACTGTCATCTTTTTGACAAATAATTATTACATACACGAACTCTAGGTTGTTTATTAAGCCAATATTGACTACATACTAGGGTTACATGAGTCGCATACTGTATTTATTTCTTGGCTGGTTGTTTTTGGTTATTGGAGTAATTGGGATAGTCGTTCCCCTATTGCCGACAACGCCATTCCTGATTCTAACTGCAATTTGTTTTTCAAAGGGTTCAGAGAAAATGCACATGTGGTTACTGAACCACCGGATATTTGGACCTCCGATCAACGAATGGGACTCTAAGGGCGTCATTCGAACGAAGTACAAAATGATGGCGACAACAATGATGTCTATCAGCGCCGTGTTTATCTACCCGAAAGATTACATTCCTCTATTTGGGAAAATTGGTTTCACGATTTCATTTGTTTTAGTGATGTTGTTCATTTGGACTCGTCCTTCAAAGTAACTAGCTACATTGCAGACAAATCACAAACAGGATCCCCTGCAAAATCAGGCGTTTCAATTCTGACCTTAGCGATCAATGTTGCTGGATCGAATTCAAGTTTAATTTCATTGTGGCGATCATTGTAGCACTTCCATAAAACATATATCGTCTTTCCGCCGTTAACCGCTTCGGCTTCTAAATGATTATCTGCTTTAAACTGCTCGATTTGGTTTTCTTCGATTTTAAATTCACCCAGCATAGTGAACCCCTGCTCTTGCCATGATTCTACGTACACACCCATAGGAAATTGAATTTTGCCAATTCGCTGAAATTCCATAATGGGAAATATTTTTTCATACCAATAAAAACCAAATGGAACTCCAAACAATAAAATGACGCCGAAAATTTTTAGAAGTTTACTTTTCATAGTTACGTTTCGCCGTTATTTATCATAACGGAATGAATTCCTCAAAGTTCTAAGCCGAGTGAATTCCTCTAGCGATTCGGCCTTAATAAAAGGATTGTATTTCATTTCGACAGATAAAGGCACGGGCAAACTAGGAACCGAATTCACTTTCTGCATTTCGTCTGCATTAATGTCACCTAGTTTAACCAAATCTTGTTTCAGACAAAAGGCCAGATTGGCTTTGGTGTATTCATGCGTGCAATAGACGTCGGTATCACCGGGAAGTTTTTTAACTTTTTGTAAGCTTTGATACAATTGTTCGAACGTACCATCAAATATTCGTCCACACCCAAATCGAAACAATATATCGCCACAAAATAAAATCTTGTTTTGGCGTTCAAAAAAACAAATATGATCGGGCCAGTGTCCCGGTGTTTTGAAAACATCAAACGTTCGCTGGTTCCACTGAAATGATTGCGCGTCCTGTGCGCAATCCGAGAAATCGATTTTTTTAATTTCTGGGTAACGCTCGGTAATTTTATGAACCCCGCCGATATGATCATTGTGTGAATGTGTAATCAATAAGTAGTTGGGCTCAAGTTCCAATCGGTCAATAACTTCAACAACAGGCTCTGCCATTCCAGGATCAACAATGAATGCTTTTTTGTTATCGTCTGTCAGAACGTAAACATAATTATCTTCAAAGATTGGTATCGCTATGACTTTTGTATGGAGCCCATCGGGATAGTTTTGAATATATTGCTTCATCTGCCAATTAGACTAACCTATATAAAGAGTTTTAAACACCCTTTTTTAGTTCTGAGGTTTTATGTCTGATAGAAAGTTTCTTCGTTACCAACCGGATCCACAAGCTGTAGCTCTTATCGATCTAAAAGCAAACGGACGTGAATTTAAACCAACGATCACTGCTATTATCTTGAATGAATCTTATTCTGGATGCGCGATCGTATTTGCGGATAATGAAATTATTAAAAAAGGCGCAAAAGTTAAAATTAAAATCGGGCCACTAGAAATTATGAAAGCCGAAGTCGCTTGGGTGAAAGTTCTTGAAGAGAACATTCAAAAAGTCGGCATTCTACTTTTAGAATAGTACCCTCGATATTACTAAAGCTTTATAATTTAAGCTTTATAGTTTAAATATACATACCCTAGACCCCCTAGGACTAATGGAAACACAAAAACAGGAACAAAGAAAATCGAGTGAGCCACTCGTTTTTCTTTTCTGAATCGCAGAAAATCCCAAATAGAAAATGGGAGCATCAAAATTGCCCCTACAAATAATGTCTGACTCAACTTGCTGATTTCCCAAGATTGAAAATATTCCGGGCCCATTTTTTCGACTAAATAAGAGGCCAAGCCTAACAAAATAAGTCCGATAATGCCGTAGCCCTTCCAAATAATCATGCTCAGCCCCTATCTAATTTTCATTTCGACTTCGTTCAGAACTTTGTTCGCGGAGTCACGTAATTGAACATCTATTTTTTTCTGTGCCCAGTTAATTTTCATCAAACCAAAGTTTTCTATTTTGGCTGGCGCACCTACATATGATTTATCATTTTCATCTAAATCCGCAAATTTGTTGATACCACTGGCCGTAATATCGTACAGGGTCCCCCAACCTTTTACGTCTTGTTTTGCAATCGTTCCCATATGGCGATCGCCACTGATAATGAAAAGGTTTCTAGGACCTACGCGACGTAATAAATTTAAAAATCGTTCTTTCTCTAGAGGAAAATTGGCCCATTTTTCAAAGCCATGTTCTTCAGCCACAAATTGAATGCTGGATACCACGACGCGCACGTCGGCTGGTTTACGCAATTGACGTTCAAGCCAAGCCCATTGTTCTTCACCTAGAATCGTGGCTTTCTTATCGTCCGTTGGACCAAATTTTTTATTTGGATTGGCAGGGTCCTCGATCTTTTTCAATGGCGAACGGAACCAACGTGTATCGAGCATAATTATTTGTAACATCGGCGATTTTTTCTGAACACCGCCAAGAATTTTGGTGTGGTAAACACCCTTCTGCCTCATTGATAGTGAGTCTTTAACGTACGTCCATTGGTTCAAGAATTCGCGTCTGGCTTCATCTTTCTCTGGATTATCTGAACCAGCATCATTCAAACCATAATCATGATCATCCCATGTAGCTAGAATTGGAATGTGTTCGCGAAATCGGCGAAACTCTGGAATTAAATTTAATTTTTTGTATTGCGCACCAATAGGTTTAGTCTCTGGCGCCGAAGCATAAACATTGTCGCCTGAAAAAATAAATAATTCAGGTTCGTCTTTAGCTATGACATCCCAAATTGGTTGCGGTTTATCTTGATTAGCACATGATCCAAACGCCACTGTTTCTGGAGCCACTGCCACATCAACTCCACGCGGAGTTAGGTCATTACTTTTTGGTCGTTTTGCTGCTTCTTGCGTTTTTGCTGCTTCATCTTTTTTCGCAGCATCAGGTGTTGATGACTTTGACGTCGACTGGCAGCTGACCGCAAACAACAAAACTAATAAAAGTTGAAATTTCAATTTCATGACTACCTCGAGTGGAAATATAGAGAGCCTGATGAAAAGGCTCTCTTGGCATTGTAATAGGAATAGTAAAATTAATTAGCGACGTTCAGAAATCGGCGTCACTTTTCTTTGTGCTGAACCGATGTATTCGCTGAGTGGACGGATGATACGATTGTTAGCCGCTTGCTCCATAATATGAGCTGACCAACCCGTTGTACGTGCCATAACAAAAATAGGTGTAAAGAAATCAATTTCAAAACCCATCATGAAATACGCAGGTCCTGCTGGGAAATCTAAGTTAGGGTAGATTTTCTTTTTTTCTACCATAACTTTTTCTAAACTGTCGTACATACGCATCCATTTAGATTCACCAGTCACATCAGCCATTACTTGAGCATATTTGCGCATAGTTGGAACCCGTGAATCGCCTTTTTTGTAAACACGATGACCGAAGCCCATAACTTTACGCTTATTAGCCAACGCATCTAGCATCCACTGTTCTGCTTTAGCTGGATCCGCGATTTCTTTCATCATGTGCATAACCATTTCGTTCGCGCCGCCATGCAAAGGACCTTTTAAAGCACCAATACCTGCCACCGTCGCAGAATAGATATCACTTTCAGTCGACGTCACAACTCGTGATGTGAATGTCGAAGCATTGAAAGAATGTTCAGCATAAAGGATCAACGATACATCGAATGCCTTTACTACTTCTTTTTGAGGTACTTTCCCAAAACACATGTGGAAAAAGTTTTCAGCGAGTGACAAATCTTTATTCGGCGGAATAAAATCCAAACCTTTTTTGAAACGGAAATCTGCAGCCACCATAGTTGGAATCTTAGCTAACAAGCGAACCGCTTTATCATAATTAGTCGCTGGACTAGCATCCCATACGCGTTCATCTTCACAACCTAAAAAGCTAACACCCGTTCGGATTGAATCCATTGGATGACATTTTTTTGGCAATGCTTTGATTACGTTTAAGCTGTCTTTAGAAATATCACGATATGATCTTTCTAATTTTTCAAACTCAGCTAATTGCGCCGCTGTTGGAAGCTCGCTTTTATACATTAAATACGCCACTTCTTCGAAACGGCAGTTTTCAGCTAAATCTTGAACTGGGTAACCACGGTAGATAAGAGAGTTCGTGTCCGGGTTAACTTTAGAAACACTACTGGTATCAATAACAGAACCTTCTAAACCTTTTTTGGTATTAACCTTTTCTGGTTCCGGTACGTAATCTGGATTTACATAATTATCTTGCGTGCTCATTCGTCCTCCTAAATTTTAAAATTAAAAATACTTTTATCAAAATCGTTATAATCTTCGTAACGAGTTAATTCATAAAGCTCTTTACGAGTTTGCATATTCGGTACGATGTTTTCTTGAGTGCCATCTTTAATGATCTGATCCAAACCAACATCAACAGCTTTCATCGCCAGACGAAGTGTTGTCACTGGATAAATCACTATGTTGAACCCTAAAGACGACAATTCTTTCTGAGTTAACAATCTTGATTTACCAAATTCAGTCATGTTCGCTAGCAACGGAACTTTGATGGCTTTACGAAAAGCTTCGAATTCTTTTTCATCTTGCAGAGCCTCTGGAAAAATCGCTTCGGCACCCGCATCCACATAGGCTTTAGCACGTGCGATCGCCGCATCTAAACCTTCTGAAGCACGCGCATCTGTTCTAGCCATGATTAAAAACCCTGGATCTAGTTTTTTTCCACGATCAGCCGCCTGAATTTTTCTAACCATATCGTCGGTGCTGACTAATGATTTGTTATCCAAGTGACCACAGCGTTTTGGATTCATTTGATCTTCCAAATGACCGCCGCAAATACCCATTTCAATCATTTCTTGAACGGTGCGAGTGACATTCATCGGTTCACCAAAACCCGTGTCGATATCAATCAAACTTGGGATGGATACCGCACGAGCGATTTGACGACCTCGAGCCGCCACTTCTGATAACGTTGTAAGACCGATATCCGGGTAACCTAAATCGTTAGACATCACCGAACCAGAAATATACACGCCATCGAATTTTTTCTTTTCAATTAACATCGCTGACAATGGCGAGAAAGCGCCGGGCATAACTAAAAGTTTGCCCGATTTAAGTTTATCACGAAATTGTGCGCGTTTGTTGCTGGGTGTGATTTCTGGAAATAACATTAGAAAATCCCTTTAGTGTCGCGTTTGTTCGGCACTAGTTTGTCGATTGGAATTTGAACGTTCAATTGTTGAACTTGTTCTGGTTTTAAATCCATTAAATTTTCACATAATGAAATGAAACGGTTGCGTTCATCTTTAGTGATGATTTCTTCAGTTAACATATCAAACTTACGGATGTAGTCCGCGCGTTTGAATGGTTTAGCACCCGCAGGATGCGCGTTTGCTACGCCTAACTCGTCCACTAGTTTAGTTCCGTTTTTGAAAGTGATTTCAACGCGGCCACCGAAACGTTTTTTATCTGGATCTTGGGCATGGTACATTTCTGTCCATTTAGGATCTTCAGATGTTGTGATTTTATGCCACAAAGAAACTGTGTCCGCGCGATTCGCACGCTCAGGAGCATATGATTTCACGTGATGCCAGAAACCATCTTGTAGAGCCACTGCGAAGATGTACATGATCGAGTGATCAAGCGTTTCGCGAGATGCTTTTGGATCCATTTTTTGAGGATCGTTAGCGCCCGTACCGATAACGTAATGAGTGTGATGAGATGTATGGATGTGAATTCCAGTGATATCATCAAAGTTAGTGATTTTTTGCTTCATACGGAAAGCTAAGTCGATCAATGCTTGAGATTGGTATTCGGCAGAGTGTTCTTTAGTGTATGTATCTAAGATCGCTTTTTTAGCTTCGCCCGCTTCTGGCAATGGCACTTCGTATTTACCATCTTTACCATCTAGCATGTACGCGATCACTGAATCTTCACCTTCGTAAATTGGTGATGGAGCGCCTTCACCGCGCATAACACGGTCAACAGCTTCTACTGCTAATTTACTAGAGTGTGCCGGAGCGTAGGCTTTCCAAGATGAAATTTCACCTTTACGAGATTGACGAGTGTTGAAAGAAACGTGAACGGCTTGTTGAATGGCTTGGTACACAATTTCAGTTGAAAGACCAAGAAGCGTTCCGATACCGGCAGCCGAAGCTGGGCACAAGTGAGCGATATGATCTTTTTTGTGTTTGTGCAAGCAGATGCCTTTAACTAAATTTACGTGTAATTCGTAACCAGTTAAAATTCCGCGAGTTAAATCTTTACCGTTTTTACCAAGCTGTTGAGCTACGGCTAATATTGGCGGGATGTTGTCACCGGGGTGAGAGTAATCAGCCGCAAGAAATGTATCATGATAATCAAGTTCACGTACGGCCGTTCCATTAGCCCATGCGGCCCATTCTGGAGAAAACTTTTGATCATTCGGCATCCCGAAAACAGTCGCGCCACCAGTGCGTGGGTGACAAAGAGCCATCGAACGAGCCGAAGCTACGGGACGACGATTAGCTGATGCAATCGCAACCGACGCATTGTCGATCATACGGTTGATCACCATTTCTACAGAACCAGAATCTAATGCTACTGAGTCAGTAGCAACTTCGGCCATTTTCCAAGCGAGTTGATCTTTGCGATCTAATTTCTCTTTAGAGGGATACACTCTTACCAAATGTTTTTTCATAATAATTCCTTTTTAACACATGCGTTTTTAGATGACCTACCGTACTCCTATGGACTAAATTGGGTCAAATAAAAGATAGGAAATGGCATGCTGGCTATAGAAAACAACGGCGACAAATTCTCGGAAAAAATACTGATCGAAGGTCAGAAACTTTTAGCGGCCTGCCTTCAAGAAATTGCCCAAGAAATAGGCCCCGGTATGACCGAAAAACAAGGCGCGGACATCACTAAAGCGGTCTTAGCGAAACATGATTTCGGTAAGAATTGGCATCCACCCAAGATTCGTTTTGGTATCAACACCTTAAAAACCTACTCAGAACTGTCTGAGCCTGATGTCATTCTGCAAAAAAGTGACATTTTCTTTCTGGATCTGGGTCCCATCATCGGGGACCATGAATGTGACTACGGACAAACATTTGTGGTCGGAAACGATCCCGCTCACATCCGTTTACGTGAAAGCTCTAGAGTTTTATTTGATCAAGTGAAAGAAAAATGGAGTCAAGACCGACTTTCAGGGCAGGATCTTTACAAATTTGCACACGAAGAAGCTGCAAAAATGGGATACAAATTCGTGGTCAAAGGCGCAAGTGGTCATCGCGTTGGCGATTTCCCCCACCAAGTCCACTTCCGTGGAAACCTGATGGATATTAGTGAACCGGTTGCCGCCAATCGCTGGATTTTAGAAATCCAACTCCACGACGAAAAAATCAACCGCGGCGCTTTTTTTGAAGATATTTTGTAGTTAGCCTTTGTAGAAGAAATAAAGAACTGTTTAACAGAAAAAAACTCTGATAAGTTCTGCGAATGATTAATAACGATGTCCTTCGCAGCATACGCTACATACTCAATGTATCCGACCATAAACTAATTGAAATCATCGCCCTTTCCGGCGGAACGGTAACTTTGCCCGACATCATCCGCATGCAAAAACCCGAAGAAGACCGTGACGCGATATTCTGCGAACACGAAATCATGGCCCACTTTCTGGATGGCTTGATTTACTTCAAACGCGGCAAAGACGAATCAAAACCCCCAATGCCGTTTGAGTTACCGGTTACAAATAATACTATTTTGAAAAAACTGAGAGTGGCGTTTGAACTTAAAGAAGATGATATTCACGCTTTGATAGAATCAGCGAATTTTAAAATTGGTAGACCGGAGCTGAGCGCTTTTATGAGAAAGAAGGATCATCCGAATTATCGCAATTGCGGCGATCAGGTTTTGCGGTATTTCCTTAAAGGATTGTCTTTGAAATTCAGAGGACCAAAACCTGGAACAGGTGAAACTCCCCCGACGACCGGAACTCCTAGCTAGTTTAGCAATTTCACGAGGGCCGGTGGTAACGTCACCGTACCGTAGCCGCATCCGTACCGCTACCGTCCCGCGACCGCGACCGTAGCTGCTACCGCGACGGCACTTCCGAGACCGTCACCGTCACCGACCCGTCATTCCGTTTCTGTACCGTTTTCTGTTTCCGTCGGGTCAGCAAAAAATCTAAATCATTACCGTAGCGACTTTTCATTTCCCCCAACCAGAGCATGGGGTGTTTTCTTTTTCTTTCGAGGGCTGTCTTTTCTTCCTGATAAAAATTTGCACAATCCTCCTTCTTGGCAAAGAGGGTTCGATAAAATCCGGCTCAGCGGCGCCAGGATGGCGGTTCCCCCGCTGCTGCCCGAGGGCCACGATGGCCCGAGACAGGATTTTATCGAACCCTCTTTGCCAAGAAGGAGCGCGCCCCACCAGCCAACATAATTTTTATCAGGAAGAAAAGACAGCCCTCGAAAGAAAAAGAAATGGGGCCTCTAAGCCCCTTCACCGAACGCCAGAAATTAAAAAAGCCTTGATTCCTCAAAGCCTTTTTAATTTAGCATTTTATTTTTAGCACCGCTAAGGCGGACCCGTCTCGGGGTGATCAGATAATTCCAACAGCTCCAGGATCAAGTCTTGTTTGTCCGTTTTAGTTCTAAAATACGTTCGCATTCAGAGCCTCCTTAAGTTCATTTTATTTCATGATCTTTTTCTTTGAGACTCTTCAGATATCAGGTTTCCCTGGCATCCTAACTCCTTTCGTTAGTCAGGTTCTTTGCCTCGACCGACGCGCGTTGGTCGTGACATCTTTTCGGTAGTCCCTAGCTGGACTTTAGGCTTATTGAAGAAATTCTTAATTTTTATTGAGCTCGAATGGATTCTCTATAGCGCCTCTGTTTAGAGTGGGCGTCTCGTTTAGAGACTTAAATATCAACGGATATTAACAATGGGGTTGTCGGCACAAATCGTTGACAGAGTTGATACGGAAAAATGATATTATTGCATGGGCCGAATTATCCATCACGCTATTTACCCGCTGTTTCTGCTTTTTTTTGTCGTGCCTATTTTTTTATACTACGATCGATTAAATGTGACCGAACTTCAACAGCTGTCACTGATATTAATCATCGGCAGCATGCTGGCTGCATTTATTCTCGAGATTGCTCTTCCTTTTGATCGACGATTTAAAATGTTCACAAAGCAGTTCGTTTTCGATAGCTATTTTACGTTTATCCAATTACCGCTGATTTCCCTCGTTATCGATATCATCGGAACGTATTTAAGAACCGCTCAAGTACCTACATTGGGCTTCCTATGGCCCCATCATTGGAATCCCGTGGCGCAGACGTTCACCATCTTGATCATCGCGGAATTATTTTATTACACCTACCATTACCTGGGGCACAAATCTGATCTGATATGGAGAATCCATAAATATCACCATCAGTATGCGACCGTATACTGGAACAACTCGGCCACATTCCATGTTCTAGATATTTTCCTCAGCGCCTTCCTCTATCTTTCTCCTTTGTTGATTTTTTCTGTCAGCCCGCAGGTGCAATATTTGTTTGTTACCCTAAGCGGGGTTACTGGTATATTAATTCACGTCAATTTCAGACATAGCACCTTGTTCATTAACAAACTGTTTAATACGTCAGAACTTCATCGCTGGCATCATCAGTCGGAAAGCATGTACAATAATTTTGGAAAGGTTCTGTGCATCTGGGACTGGGTTTTTAAAACGCGATTTGAAAAAGATAATGATGAAATATTGAAAGTGGATCATGCACACGCTCAAAAATGAAGTTTCTGAATCCATTTGCCTATTGAATTTGATTTCTCTTTCTCCTGTTGAAAGTCAGCAATTAACAAGGCTTATAAAAAATATACACGATGCCAACCAATGGGACCTTTGGCTACAACTCGTACAACTGAACGCGTGCGAAAGTTTAGTTTACTTAAACTGCGTTAAACTAAATCTTTCTATTCCGCCACCTATCTTGAGTGAACTAAAATCGACGTATGACAAAATCGCTCAACAAAATAGTCTAAGAAATACGGAAGCTAAAATTATATTCTCTAAGTTATATGACAATCACATTCCATTTATAATTCTAAAAGGCCAGGCACTGGCTGAATCTTTATACGGGTCGCCCTATTACAAAAAAATGAATGATGTCGATTTCTTAGTGAAAAAATCGTCGCTAGATCAATTGGAAACTATTTATAAAGATCAAAAGCTGGAGAGCGCGGCTAGCCTTGGCGGCAGCAACTATCGCAAGCAGGAAACGTTTTCCCATCATTGGCCACCGTTTTTTACACGCACGATGGATTGTGTTTTGGGAACGCACTGGAATATCATGACGCCCTTGTCGCCAATAAAAATCGATGGGGCCCGCCTATGGGAAAATTCGGTTCCACATTCTTATTTGGGAATTCCCTGTTTGCGTCTGAATGATTTGTATTTCTTTTTTCACCTCGTCGTTCATTTGGCTTATTATAAAACTGGATTAAAAGAACTCTGTGATCCCCTAAATTGGTTTCGAGCTAAAAGGACTGGAATATCCTCATCTGATTTCCTAGATTTAGTGCATTCAACCAAAGCCTATGACCCTGTCTATCGCAACTTGTGTTTAATGAATCGCCTGATTCCAGATCCAGTACTACAACAATGGATTTCTGCCCTTAAACCATCCGTGACTCCGTTTGTAATAGAAGATACAGATTACCGTTGCCGCGAACTTTATTTCCTGGTTCGGTCCCGTAGTACGCAAACCAGTCGTATTGAAAAAAACTACGCACTGTTTTCACTCTCTGATATGTTTTATGAAAAAGGATTTTTTCTATTTAAAATGTGGAAACATTTTATGTGGCCGAAAAGGAAAGATGTTATTTTCATGCAGAGCCTAGACGACAACGCCAGCCTGCTTCAGCTAGCGTCTGCCTATGGGAAGACACCCTATTTACTGTCGCGGGTTTTTGCTTTTGATTTAGGCTGGAAACTTCATTTTCTATTAATTGCCAAACACCATTATGATTTGGCGAAATCTGTTTTCAAATTCTTGGCTAGCTTGATTACCTTAGGATCCGTGGTACCATTTCCCAAAACATTGACCGCAAAAATTAAATCTCTGAATTTGCCAGTTGATTCTATTGAGCAAATAAAAACTAAGTTGGAATGAGGACAGTGTGACTTGGACACGCGATGAATCTAAAGAACGTTTTCCCGATGCGATTTCGCCGTTGGGTTGGAGCGTTTTGCAATCCGCGTTGTCCACAAATTTAGATGCGATCAAATCTGATTTCTATTTACGCCGATTAAAGAATGATCAGATCACCCGCTGGATTGATGGCTACCTGTATTCAAGCAAGGATTTCTTCAAGCGCATTCCCGTGTATCACTTTGCCATCGTACCGCTAACAGCATTAGTCGCTCGCATTTTTTGGTATGGCTGCATCACGTGCGTGGATTTCCGAAGAAAAGAAAAATTCAAAACACGCTGGTTGAAGCGAATCTACAGCAAAGAAATTCAACCTAAAGTACAAAATGTAATTCAGGATTGGAAGAAAGAACTTCCTCAACATCTGAAATGCTTCAATGACAACACACTCGCGGCGTTGTCATGGCGACCAGATAAGCCTGATTTCAAGAATCTTTTAGACAAAATTGAAGCGGATGGTTGTACCTATAATCGTTTAGATTTCTCTATCTATTTCTACAAGAATATAATTAAAGGTATTTTGGAGAAGGTCGCCCTTTGGCAATCCCAACCGATTTCCATCCAAAGCTTAACTTCGCATAGCCCATTTCAAATCGGTAAACACATCAGTCATCTTGTACAACAAGTCGCAGTCTTATCCGATCCTGACGCCGTGAATTCGTTTGTGCTGAAGGGAATTGGCCATTTGTCATTGAGCTGGGATATCGCTCAGCCGACGTTTTCCGAGCAGCCTAAATTAATTAGTGCGATGATCAATGATAGCAAACGTGAAATTACGACATCAGAAAAATCTCAAGTGCCGTTAATCGATTCAAACCCCCTCGTTTTCCAGTTTGTGCAATTAGTTTCGTGTGATGAGCAACATCGATTTTATGCTTCGTATCAGTTTCCAACCATACGTAATCTTTTATACAAAATGGCCGACGAATGGATAATGGGTGGACTGCTGTCAGATAAAGACGATTTGTTTTATTTAACTCTAGATGAAATTGTTCACTTTCAAACTGAATTGATTGCTGGACGTCCACCAAGTAAACAAGAAATCCAAAATCTTATTTTAACTAGAAAATCTTACGTCAAAACACGCGCAGACGACAATGTAACTGAAGATAATTTAGCTCATCGTGAAACACTTTTTTACACAACAAAAGATGAAGCGGCACTTGTATCGGGAGAAATAAAGTCCGAATGGACCGGTGCTGTCGCTAGCTCTGGAAAAGCACAGGGACCTGCGTTCTGGGTTACCGACTACAATTCACTTACTAACAGCCCGGAAAATAGTATTGTTTTGTGCCTAACACCATCACCTAATTTTCACGCGGCCTTTGTGAAAGCAAAGGCGATTATTTCTGAATCTGGCGGATTACTGAGTCACGGCGCGATCATTGCGCGCGAACTACAAATACCGTGCGTAGTGCAGGTCAATAACTTGAAAACAATTAAAAACGGTGATTTGATCGAAGTTGACGCCAATAAAGGCAAAATTAAGAGACTCACGTGAATACTATTACAGAGATCGAAAAAATTACTCAGCTCGTGTCTTTATTCAAGCGTGCGCCTTATCAAAAAAATAAAATATATGAAACCGATAGCGAGATCATAGATCTTGGCTTGGAAAAAAACATCGCCATTACTAGCGATATTTTGTGTGAAGAATTAGAATGGAAATTGATTTCTGATCCGTACATTATTGGCTGGATTAATACAGTCTCTAGTTTGTCAGATCTAGCCGCAGTTGCGGCCGAGCCATTGGGGGTTTTGATTGGCCTCAGTCAACCTAAGTCTATCAATGACGATTTTGCTAAAAAGTTTTGGCAAGGAACTCAAGACGCTCTGACGACCCACCAAACATATCTGATAGGCGGCGATACAAATGAATCTGAAAACTTTCTAGTTTCCTGTACAGCTGTCGGCCAGCGTGCAAAGTCGATTCAATTATCCCGCAAAGGCATGCAAGATGGAGATCTTGTTTATTTGACTGGCCCAGTGGGAATGGGTGTGGCAACCGGGTTTGCCAATTTTGTCATTAAATCTAAATCTGCAGAAATGGCTGCACAAATTGAACATAACTTTCAACCCAAAGCACGTCTAGCTGAAGCCCAAGTTATCAGTCGCTATGCTTCGACATGCATTGATACGAGCGATGCCTTGCTGGCGGCGCTTGATTTTTTATGCGCCATCAATCAATCGCAAGTGAACTTAAACATTAAACCATCTCACTTTCACCCAATGGCGATTCAAATCGCGGCGCAATTGAAAGTTCCTTTGATTCTATTTGCAAGTATTCACCTCGGCGAATTTGAATTGTTATTTACAGTTCCAAAAAACTGTCAAAATGATTTTGAAAGCGATATGAAGAAAAGTAATTTTGGTTTTCTGAATATTGGCCAGGTGGATTCATCGCTGCCAAATATGCATATTAATGGAATATCAATAGACCTGGGACCTATTCGAAATTTATTAGCCGACATCAAAGACCCTGCATTTTATTTACAGTCTCAGCAACGGTGGTCGGCATCTCTGCCAGTGCAATTAATTATCTAATAGCAGTTTTTTTGTTAACTCGGCCCATGATTGCGCTTTATCAGCCGATAAAATAACCGTGTGAATTCCGACCTTACGTGCCGGTCCATCTTTAAATTCACTATCACCAATTAGAACACAACGACGAGCATCCAAATTAAATAACTTCAGCGAGTTCGCATAGTATTCCACATTAGGTTTGCATCCGACAGAGTTTTGCGAATGAGTGAAGCCTGAAAAATCGTTTAGGTCAAACCCCGCCCATTCTAAGCGCTTTTTCACGTTAAACTCTGGCCAAATAGGATTTGTCCAAACGTACAATTTCTTTCCGCGCGCTTTTGCGTGCTTTATAAACTCGGACGATTTCGGAACCGGAGTGAACAACTTTTCCCAAGCCAGAAAGTCATGTTGATAATATTGCTTTAGTTCGTGATGAATTAAATCTTCGGAGGCCTTAGATTCTTTTTGGCAGGTAGCCACCATCAATGAATAGTTATTCAAACCCGTCGTGCTGTTGTTCTTTAACATCGCAGCAATGGCTCGACTCACGATAGGAACTGTTTTGATATAACCAAAAATTTTTCGGAATCGTCGAAAAAGTCCAAGCGTATTATAAAGCAAAAACTTCTTTTTTGGCGAATCGACTAGTGTACCATCAAGATCAAAAAGGATGTAGTCGTAATTATCGTTGAAGGACGCCATATAATATGAAACGATAAATCAGAATGAGCGCAAGAGAAACAACTATTTTAGTTACCGGAGCCGATGGATTTGTAGGCACCCATCTATGTCGAGCTTTGTGCCAGAAATACACGGTCTATGCGTTTATGCTGCCCAGCCAGATGGCCTCTTTTAAAGAAAAATGGGGTCAACAAGATTCTTCCCATTTAAAAATCTTACCTGGAGAATTTTCAGAATTAGGGAAACTACTCTTGCCCCTGCCCGCGGTAGATTACGCGGTTCACTGTGCGGGAACTATGCTCGGTGCAAAATACGAAAATTATTTGGTTTCTAATTTCAATACCACCGAGCAGTTGATTGCACAGCTACCCAAAACACTTAAAAAAATTATTTTCCTATCGTCACAAAGCGCACTTGGCCCGAGTGATTCGGCAGAAAATAAATTATCCCCATACGCAAAGGCCAACCCCATTTCTTTTTACGGTAAAACCAAATTGATGGCAGAACAAGCCGTTTTAAATTCGTCACTGCCAGCACTTGTATTTAGGCCCGCCCCGGTATTGGGTCCTGAGGATAAAACATTTCTTGAGATTTTCCAGACCGCCGACACTGGCAAATTTCCAATACTTGGCCAAAAACAGAAAGTGTTTCAGTTCGTTTATATTCAAGACCTAGTGCGCGCGATTGAGACCGGATTATTTTCAGATCATAAAAATAAAATTTACCATATATCGTACCCTAATACTGCTGATTGGAACCAAATGAAAATGGCCATCGAAACCGTTCTTGGACGGTCTCTAAAAATACTTTTTTTGAATCCAACTCTGACGTTTCTGTATTTGAAATTCTTCGACATCAAAGAGGCCTTAACGGGGAAAAAGACTAATAAAAATGTAAACAAGATGGGCGAAATGATGGCGCCTTATTGGGTATTTGACAGCTCTCATTTTACGCTCGATACTGGATTTTCATATCAGCACAATCTTTATGAAACCATATCTTTGACCTACCACTGGTATCAGCAGAATTCGTGGACTCGCCCTAATTTAACGCAGTAATTTGTTTGAAAAAAACTAGGCAATCTTAGATAAAAATTTTACCCTTTAGAAATGGATAAATCAGAAAGTTGGAATGACAATACATCGGATGCAGTCAATTTATTAACCTTAGCTAGTCAGTTTAAAGGCAACATAGACGCGGACGCTGCACTGTTCGAAAGTTTTTTTCGTCCGCTATACAATGAAGGCAAACTTTTATATCACCGCGAAATTATTTCGCCTGTTGATCGTCGTGTATTGGTTAAAGATCCTATTACCGGAAAAACTATCGACATGATCATGATGGGTTCAAATAACTATCTTGGTTTTGCCAACGATCCAGAAGTTAAAGAAAAGGCAAAAGAATCTATCGACAAACAAGGACTGGGCATGGGCGGCCCGATGTTGTTGAATGGAACATCTCGACTGCACAGAACAGTAGAAGAACGCCTCGCTCATTTCAAAGGCAAAGAAGATTGCATTATTTTGCCATCTGGGTACATGACAAGTTTAACGTGGGTTACAACTTTAGTTTCCGATACCGCCATTTTATTTTTCGACGAAATTTCGCACGCGTCGGTAATTGACGGAATCAAATTGGGTCGCAAGACGGCATTTCGATTTAATCACAATGATCCCGATGATCTAGAAAAAATGTTGAAAAAATACCGCGACAAAGATGCTAAACGCGATCTTTGGGTAACGACTCAAGGTGTGTACTCAATGAATGGTGAACTTGCACCGGTCAAAGAAATCTCTGACGTCTGTGAAAAGTACGGCGCTAAATATGTTATCGACGATGCACACGGAACTGGCGTTATGGGTAAGGGCCGCGGTATGGCCGAAGAGGTCGGCATTGCTAAACGTTTGCAGTACTCAATGGGTACGTTTTCGAAAGCATTTTCAATTACCGGTGGTTTCTTTGCCGCAGATAAAAATACAGTTAACTTTTTAAGATTCTTCTCACGTCCCTATTTCTTTACAGCATCGTTGTCTCCGGTATCTATGGCTGTTATTTTGGCCTGCCTTGATATTTTAGAACGATCTACTGAGCGCGTAGATAAATTACATACTAATATCAAGTTGTTTTACGAATACTTAGATAAAGCTAACATCAAGTACACTCGTACCGGCAGCGCGATCATTCCTGTTTTTCCACCGACTCCGGAAAGCTTCCGTGTACTGTCACAGAAACTTCATGAAAATGGTTTGTTTGTAAATCCGATCGAACCTCCGGGTGTACCTAAAGGTGGCGAGCGTTTCCGTGTGTCATTGATGTCGACTCATACGCCAAAAGATATTCAAGATGCCGTAGATATTTTAAAATCTACGTACGAGAGATATGCATAATGAAATGGGTGGTTACGGGTCTAGATGGATCGGGCAAAGATACACAAATTCAGAATATTATAAATTATGGTAAATCGAAAAACAAAAACGTATTGTCCTATTCTATATGGGATAGTTTACAATTATTTGCAGCGATCCCTCAAACAGAGATGAAAAATACTCTCGATATTTTTTTGACGAAAATGACACCTCAGGCACGTTCTCTATTCCTACAATCTATGTTAATGGAAAGCGAAAAAAAAATAGATTTTGCGGCCTATGACTTAGTAGTTTTCAATGCCGGTTTGCCTAAATACGCGGCCAGCGAGCATTCACTGGGCTGTCCTTTATCTTTGTGGTTTGCGATGGAGACTCACTTCAAGTACCCAGATAAAACCATCTTTTTAAAATGTTCCGTCGATACAGTAAAAAGCCGCAAAACCGAATTGTCTTCATATGAAAAACTTTTCTGGGATAGACTCGATACGTACAAAGAAAACTTGGAACACTATATTTCTCAGTTAGAAAACGTGATTGAAATCAATGGCGATTTAGAGGCTCCTAAAGTTTTCGAGCAAATTCGTGTTAAAGCCGAGTTATTTGCTGATGACGTCTAAAATATTTATCAATCAAGGTTCATTCGGTCAAAATTCAATTTATAAATGGAACAAAGTTGCCACGGCCCTACCTGATTTAGAACCGGTGGTGCTGCCGGCTGACGAGCTGACTCAAAAAATGCGCTCTCACATTCAAACGAACAATTCAATAATCATTGGCGGCGGCGATGGAACTATCCACCATACACTAAACTCAGTATTTCAAAATGATTTCGATTTTCACCGTGTGCGATTAGGTATCGTTGGGCTCGGCAGTTCATGCAGTTTTTTGAAGTCAATTCCGTCCGCAAAAAAAAAGAATTCGGTTCCTTACATTACGGATAGAACCAGTGAGTCCAGTGTTGATGTCGGCAAAGTATTTTTTAAAACCGAAGACGGCACTCAGCATACAAAATACTTTGTTGCCAACGGATCGATAGGATTTCTGGCTTTAGGAAATCAGTTGTTCAATCAAAAGGGTGGCCTGACTCAGTGGCTGAAGAGCTTTTCAACAGAAGCTGCCAATAATTATATCTTTGTAAAGAGTCTTTTTAAATACACTCCAGCGCGTGCCACCGTTGCCGACACCGTGGAAAAGAAATACTTAAATATCCAGTTTCTAAAAGCAAAACACTACACGGGTGAATATTTTTTCGAACGAGGAAATTCGCTGCAAAGCGGATTACTCGATTTTCATTTATTTGACGATCTGGGTCCCCTGCACACATTGAAGGTTTTCTACAATCTCACATTGAAAAATGAGTTCAAATCGCCGACTCATATTGAATTCAAAGACAAATCTATAACAATTAAAACTGATCAATCTGTGCCGCTTGAGTTGGACGGCGAAATCTATCAAGGCAAAGAGTTTTTAATCGAATGCGTTCCTAGAAAACTAAGACTGATGACTGAATTGGAAAAAGTTTAACTATGAAATTAGCCGACCTAAATGAATTCTCAAGCTTACAGAACCTTATTCAGTCGGTCCCTCGTAGCCCGAAACAAACTCATTCATTCTTTCAAAGTGATGCTGAAATTCTGCAATTGTCCGAAAATAGTTTCCTAGCGCTGAGTTTGGATATTGTTGGCGACGAGCAAGCATGGGGGTTGATTTCAAATCCTCGCTTGCTTGGGCAGCATGCTTTAGAAACCGCACTTAGCGACCTTGCCGCCGTTGGTGTTTTACCCAAAGGCTTCTTGCAAGGAATAATCATTAGTCGCAATCATGACAATGAATTTATCCAAAACGTTTTGGAAGGCGTTAATGATGTCGCTCAAAAGCATGGGATATATCTATTTGGTGGCGATACGGCGTCTGGGCAAAGTTTTAGCATCCACCTTACCGTTGTTGGTCACTCGACAACAAAACCGATTTCGCGCGCGGGAATGAATGTCGGTGACAAGATTTATTCCACGGGAAAACCAGGCAAGGGAAACGCGCTCGTCGCTGAACGTTGGTTTAATAAGTCTAAACCCTTGGCCAATGAAAGTGATTTCCTGGCCCAAGCTCGACTAAAAGAATCAAATGTCATCAAACGATTTGCTAGCTGCATGATTGACTCGAGCGACGGTTTTTTAAATTCATTGGATCTTCTTGTACGAGTCAATGGAATAGGCATAGAGTGCACGCAACCACTATCAGGCTTATTACACCCCTTGGCAACGGTGGCGGTTACTAAATTTCATACTACCCCGTGGTCGTTACTTGCCGGCGAGTTTGGTGACTACGAACTAGTTTTTAGTGTTCCCGCTCAGCGCCAGCTAGAATTTGAAAATCAATACACACAAGAGTTTCAAAATTTGATTTTTATTGGCGAAGCGACTGCGACCGCTGAACTTAAGCTTAAAAATAATTTGGGAAAAATGATTTCTTACGATGCTTCAGTATCTAGAAATCTATATCGCCATCGTGCGGACGATCAGACGGCGTATTTGGATGCCTTTCTTAAATTGGGAACAGATTTAGGATTCTGACTTCGGGCGATTTCTAAAACTTTTATCCATCTGGGACTTTATTAATTTAAAGTACGTCGAATCCGGTAGAATGTTCATCGACTGAGTCAAAATTTTCAAATCTAAAGGAAATGAAATATCGGTTTCTTTACGTTTTATCTGTTTCACAATATGCTGAGCCGCTTTTTCACCACTCCACATTTTATCAGACTTTACTTCCATACTACGAGACATCGGCGTGTCCACTAAGCCCGGGCGAATTTCAAAAAATTCGATTCCTTGATTTTCTAAATCCATGCGCAAACCTTCAAAAAAGACATGCATGGCAGCCTTGGTTCCAAAATAAGAAGCGCCGTTAGGTAAACTGCGATTCAACATCAGAGCCGATACCACCGCAATGATTCCCGTTTTTTGCTTCAATAAATCTGGAAGCACACATTCTAAACTATTTAAAAAACCAAAAAAATTGGTATCCATTAGATTTTTAACATCGTCTGCTTTGAAATTTTTGAAATCGGTGATTTGCGCTTGGCCAACACTGTAAATGAAACCGTCAATAACCGCCCATTTGCTTTTACACATATCGATAGCGTCTTTGATATTCTGCCTGTTTCTAACGTCACCTTCAAAATTCAAAATATTGTCGTTAGGTTTCGGAAATGGACGCCGACTGAAGGTGCAAACTCGATTGTGCTTTGAAAGTTCGATCGCCAATGCTTCGCCGATTCCGCTAGAGGCACCAAAAATAATAATAGTTTTGTCTTTCAAATCCATATTGATTACAATCCTAGCTAATGTCCCCTAATCTTGCGCCTCCGGGTCCAAATAGTCTACCTTTTGTTGGCATCATACCGCAGTTGATTCGCGATCCGCTCGGTACGTTCAAAAATATGCACGAAAAATATGGTGGTTTTGTTAGGTTTCAGAAAGGACAGTCTTTTCGTTATATTTGTTTTGATCCGGACGCGATTCAACACATACTTGTGGGTAACCACCGAAATTATACGAAAAGTAAGCGCTATGAAAAATTAAAAACATTTCTTGGCTCGGGATTAGTTACGGCAGAAGGTCAGTTATGGCAACAGCAGCGTAAAGCCGCTCAACCCGGTTTTTCTCCACCCGCGATGAAAGACTATTTCAATACAATAAAAACTGTGACTGAGTCCACTGTTCAGCGGATTGCAAAAAACAAGGTCATGGATCTGCAATCGCAAATGATCGAGATCACGTTATCGATTATCAGCCAAACTATGTTCCACTTAGATTTATCTTCGCAGACGGAAGTGCTGTCACCAGCATTTGAATATTGTGTTTCCTTTATGAATCGTCGTATGGAAGCCTTTATTGATTGGGATGAATACTACGTCACGAGCAGTGGTAAAAAATTTAACTCGTATAAAGCGTTGATCGACAAACTGATGTTAGATGTGATCCGCCAAAGGAAAGAATACAGAAAAGAAAACTTAGGACAACATCAGGACTATTTAGAAACACTTATTCAAGAACAAATTAAAAATCCTCATGAAATCAGTGATTCTATTATCAAAGATCAGCTGATCACATTTGTAATGGCGGGGCATGAGACGTCCGCAAATATGTTAAGCTGGACACTGCTTCTGTTACTGCAGCATCCAAAGAAAATGATGGAGGCAACTGAGTTCGCACGTTCAATCGACGTGTCTGACTATGCGGACTTGGCAAAACTAGCTCCGCTAGAAAATATTTTAAAGGAATCTTTGCGATTGTATCCACCGGTTTGGATGATCTCGCGAGACTCTTTAGGCCCAGACACTATCATGGGTTACAACATCGGCATAAACAGCACAATCAATTTGTGTCCATATGTCACTCACCGTAGTGACAAGTATTGGAGTGATCCAAATTCGTTTATCCCCGAACGTTTTGAACACGAATATAATAAAAAAGCTTACTTTCCATTTTCTTCGGGACCCCGATCCTGTATCGGTAGTCAGTTGGCACTAATGGAAGGAAAATGGATTTTGTACCAACTGCTGCGTAATTTTAATTTGCGTTGTGATAACGTGGATCTTACTCCCAGTATCAGTGTGGTGCTCAAGCCCAAGCATCCACATATCATCAGTGCGTTCAAAGTCTAACGTCGTCGTTTTACAATCGGTAGCTGAATGATTTTCCCCATATCTTCCCACTCAAAAATATTTCGTCGAGGAGTCGACTTACGGTGCTCGTGTAATTTGATAATTTGGCAGAGTGAAAGCTCTGGTGGCAATTCTAAGAAACTCCAATAACGTCGATTCACATAAGCCTCGACCACCCATTTTTCCCCGCTCGCTAAAGATTTCCATGGAATTTTTACTTGTGATTCACAATCCATTTCCAAGTCATAGGTCCGGAACCAATGACTGATGGACGAGCGACACGATTTAGAAAATGTCTTCATAAAAATCAGCTTCTGATTTTTATAAAACACCATCTGCCAGCGTTGCGTGCCCGCTAGGAAAGAGATTTCGACGCTGACGTAGCGTTTGTTGAAATCATTTTTTGATTCAGCCAGGCTCATGCTCTTCAATCGCATCAACGCAGCTACTGGACCTTCGTTATAGTTTGGTAAGTTTGTATACATCACGCGCTCCTGTGTATTTCAGAACTGGAGCAGGATCAATGCCAGTAATAAATATGCAGCAAATATCTAGACCTTAGACTTGGCGCACTTCTCCTGCGTTCGCATCTAAGCGTACGCGTGAGCCTTGCTTTAATAATTCAGTAGCATTTCGGTAGCTGGATATCACGGGAATCAACGCTTCACGAGCCAATATAGAAGAATGACCTAACAAACTGCCTTGCTCCAGAATCCATCCGCGCGCTTTGATCATGAAAGGAATATATTGAGGGTCCACAAAACGCGTCACCACTATATGATTCGATTGGATACCACTGCAATCAGAAGCAGAATGAACAACGATAACATCGCCCTCAACAATTCCCGGCGATAGACATACGAGCTCTTCGGCTTTCAAATAGGAATCGATTTTGAATAGTTCTTCCAACCGACTCGTATCAACTACGGACGGAAGTTTTACAGATTTTAGGCAATCGGCCGTTTCCTTGCGTTCTTGTGCCATTTGGAATAGGGATGCTAATTTGATATGATCAGTTTCTACAAGAGCCTCATTAAGTTCCTTGATAGATAAGTGATACACTATATCACCCCAATGATTTTCTTTTTGAACGTCTAGAACTAACCGACGAAACAACGCGATCCAATCAAAACACACTCTTTTGGAGTCTTCGCGCAGAACAAAAATTTTAGCGTAACTTTTTCCTAAAGATAGATACCATTTTTTCAGAAATGATTTTCTGTCATCCAAATATTTCCTGATTTCACCTTGGCGTTTGGCTTTTTCTATTTGCTGATTTTTAAAAACAACTTCAAAACTTTCTTTTTCTTTTAAACTCTTAAGCAAGCTGTTGAGTTCAGACGTCGCCTCGTAAAACCTTGCGGCCGAGATCTCCCAATCTTTATGACTGCGACTGCCATGCTTAGATATAAAAGCGTCTTTCGAGATCAGATCATGACTCAGTTTCCATAAATCCAAATGAAATTGTATCAAAGGCATATCCTGAAAGTTAGGATCCCACACATTGATATCGTGAGGGGCTTTTAGAATCTTATGAAAACTTTTAAGTAGAACTTGAATGCCTCCAAAACAAAAATCAGTGGCCACATGAAATGCAAAAAATTTCTGACTACCTGTCAGTGAATGCTGAATTTTTTTGGCACTGCCCGACATTTTTTCAATGTCCTTAATTTCATCAGGGCACTTCATTTTCATCAACGCCCATTTTGATTCCGCGGAAAGGACAAACTGTCGAAGGTGAAATAAAATTCGACCGGATTGATAAATCATCAACGGCCATCGCCAAAGAATCGAAGGCTTGATAGATATTCCCACTTTACGACCTGAAGAAAACTTGAGTGGCCAATTCGGTAGCGAGGCCTGTGTATACGAAGATACGTTTACATAAGGACGCCCAAACAATAATGCAAATCCGGCAGGTTCAGACGGTTCATGGTAAAAAGGAAATCCCAACAGTTGCATCGCTTGAGCGATCGAATTTCCGTTGTAGAGACCTAATTCAAATAGGCTAAACGTAAGAATCGTTGGGGTCACCAACGATTCTCCGATCATAGTATTCGTTAAAATGTATTTTTTATTCTGAGTGTTGCTCTTGATTCTTTCGATCTCAAGAGCAATAAGAAGATTTAGTTCTTTAGCCACTTTTAGACTAGCGAACGTAACCTAATAAGAAATCAGCGATTTGAGTTCCACCGCGGCTCTCAGTGAATACTTTCATGTAATCATTCACCTCAAGGTCCGCTACTTGTTTACCTTGTTTTGGATCTTTAATGATCGCATCTAATTCTGGGAACAAATTTTTATAGATAGCAGAATCCCAACCAATCGCGCGCCCCCATGCATAGTCGCGATATTTCATACCATCACGATTTAAATAACGCGCACCTTTATCATCAAAGATAGTTGGCAACATGTTTTTGCTATCGTGTGGCAAGCCAGCCAGCAGGAATTGGCGGAAATTGATTCTAACAGTTTTACCAGTGATTACACTCGTTACTGTATTTTGTTTTCCGGAAACTAAACCAATCGCATTTTGGAAACCTTTTTCAGTTTCTGGAATTCTAGCTTTGAAAAATGCAGGATCAATAATCGCATTTGTCGCCTGATCAGTTACTTTAGAATAACTCAACCACGCGGTATGGTTAAGAAACACGCTATTTTGCAAATGATCTATCGCCGCAACAAGGTGAGCTTGCGCATCTGGATTTTTCACAAATGAATCTGCGAATTCTCTATGCATAACTATTGAAACGCGGTCTTTTCGTGTTGGTGCCATTACGTCTATCTTCATTACCGACGCAATTTTTGCCTTCGCCACTTCAATACCGTAAAGGGCAGCCACTTCCGAAGCTAAACGTGCCGATTTTTGGATATTGTAAACCGCGTTCATACGGATTGAATACAATTGTTTCTCCATACGAGCCCGAGCAGCAGTAACATCATACTGTCTAATCCAAGTGTAACGATCAGTATCCGCTTTATTACTGAAAGCCATTTTTCCGTACACTAGGCGGTTATCAAGCACTAGTGGCGCATCCGCCGGAACTGTTATACTAGCTAATATAGAATTCGCCCATTGAGTTTCATTCGCAATTCTACCAGTCAAATAGGCTTGAACCTCACCTTCATTTTTGAATTGTTCTGCCGAAGCTGGAATATCAACATTATCAACTTTTGCTGCAGCAAAAGGTTCAGTGATATAGGCAAAACCCACTTCCCATTCTGAATCAGGGAAAAATAATTTCATATCTGCGTATGAATCTTGAATCGTGTCCACTACTGATTGTCTTAATGCTTGCGATGGGGCCACAACTGGAATCATGCGAAATACGATACTGCGATACGCAGCCATAGGTACCAAATGCGCCACTACAAATTTATAATCGTTCGGTTTGTTAATAGCATTTACTTTAGCTTCCAAAAGAATTTTGTGAAGTTTGTTAGCTTCCTTGTACAATTCTGTTTTAGCCATTTTTTTTCCGCTAGCATCGAAACCTAATTTATTTAAAGAATCGCGAAGATCACGAAGTTCTTGAGACATTTTACTTTCATCAGCAGTCGCTGCAATTTTACGAACTTGTGTGTTCTTTGCTTCCGTTGCCATTTTCTCGTATTGCTCATAAGAAATGGGCGGAACAGTATTCGCTTCAGGCATTGCTACCATCGGTTCATATTTTGTCGGCCATTTATCTTTGGGTGCTGAGTTCGCTACTGCGAAAAACGACAACACAGCTATCAAACTTAAAAGTTTGTTCATATTTTTTTTCTCCTGTGACTTTATTAATGTACATAACAATACGACCAATATTTTATAAAACGTTCAACATCAGAATTATTAACGCATTATATAAGAACCCCTTCACAAATGATGAATTTATGAAGGGGTTCTTTGTTGATTGTCTCATAATATAAATTAGACTTCAATTAATGCAGAAACCACCTGGCCAAAGTAAGGTCTCGAGCCGACCTACTGTTTATTCCATCTCACGAAAATCTCTACGTTGGATTCACTACGTTTTACTACTTACGCATAGAAATTCGATGCGCCACCCAGTCCTTTGGACGGGTTCGATTATCGCTGTCCTTTTGATAATTTATTTTAACATCGGGAAATTGAAAGTCGAGCTTTCTGCTGACGACATGGATGCCCGAGGACTACCCAGTGCCAACGCGTACCAAGATTTGAAAGAGCACTTTGAAGAAAAGCCCAGCGTTACGGTATTAGCACGCAGTAAAACGGAACAATGGACGGAATCGCAGCTGTGTGAATTGCGCAGTTACGTCAATTATGATTTAGCTAATCATTTAAACATTCACGCCGTTAGCTCTAGTTTTAGTATTCGTGAAGCTAAATTTGAAGATAAGATCCTCTACTATCCCCGCTATATTCAACTGGATTGTAAAAACTCGTCCGACAAAGTGGTGTCGCTTGATAAAATCAAATCCTCGTTATGGGGAAAAATATTTGTGGGCCGATCGAACGACATCGTCATCAACATTTCGTTCGAAGAAACTGAAAATTTTAAATATGGTAGCTTTGATCCCGCATCTTTGGATGAAATCAAACACCGATTAGCCGATAAATTTGGCCGGAACATTGAATTCTCCTACGTTGGCAATGCCGAATACATCTCGGAAGTCCTCTACGGTATCGACACCACTCAATGGATTAATTTAGTTTTTTGCTTAATGCTGCTGGTTCTGTGTCGATTATCTTTTGGTACTTGGTTATCCGGGCTGATTTACAATACTAATTTAATTTTGGGATTTTCTCTATTAATGGCATTGAAAGCAATGGTCGGCTCAACATCGGATGCATTGTCCGATAGTTTATTTATGATCCTCGGCGTAGCGGCCCTCGAAGATTTTATTTTCGTTTCCACACTGATGGTAAAAGATGGGTTTAAAAAAGCTCATCGCCGATTAATTTTACCGAGTGCGATGACTTCTTTGACGACAGCTGTTGGCTTTATCTCGTTGACTGTATCCGATTTAGCATCGATCCAGAAACTGGGTTTGTGGGCCGCGATTGGCTCTATTTTAGAGTGGGTCATTCTGTTCTGCTATACGCCCGCTATTCATTCTTTATTCAAAATGAAAGGTTCCTGGGTAAAATCTGGCAAAGCTATCGGTCTTCATTGGGCCAATAAAATTCAAATCAATAATCTGTCGTTCAAGAAGAGCAAAATTCTATTACTGGTTTATGTATTCGCTATTATGGGCGCCTACTTTGTAAACACGAACGAGCATTTTTATTCTATTTTTTCACGCGACAAACAATTGCGGCAAACTGTCGAATACATCTCTGAAACGCGCTCTTGGCAGTCTTCTACCAGCATCGTTTTTGACATCGGCGTAAAAGACGAACAGGTCCGGCAAGCTATCGAAAATATTTCAAAATTTAAATTTGTAAAACATATCGAGAGCGGAATTTTAGCCCTGGACGAATTGAATGCCAACATCCCCGAAGATGTAAAACCATTGGTTAAAATTGAATGGGGTGCTGACGAGTCTTACGAGCGCTACGAAGATAAAACCGGACGCCGACGGATTCTTGTTTACCTAGATAGTCTTGAGGTCGATGGCGTAGGTGCTGCTGTAAAATCTCTTCGTGAGTTTTGTAAAACTGGCCAATGCCAAGTGGCTTCTGGTTTGGTGAAACATTTGGATTTGCTGTCCTTGGTTCCAAAAACTTTATACGAGAGTTTCTTTGTCAGCATCATTCACGTCAGCCTTATCATTATTTGGATTTGCCTAGCCGTAAATGCTCGCAAGCAAATTATACCTATCATTCTATCGTCATTCTGGGGTCCCGCGCTGATGTTTCTAGTTGTCGTTGTCTTTCAAATGCCTTTGAATTTTTTAACCAGCGTATTTGCTAGCATCCTTGTTGGCCTCGCCGGCGATAACGCCATTAACTTTTTGTTAGTCGATAAAAACAAAGGTATCTCAAAAGGGCTCAATGAGCTAGCTGGGGGCGCCACCGTATGTTTAGCCATTATGTCTTTATCGGCGTTGTTATTTTTATTCTCTTATTTTTCTCCACCGAAAACGTTTGGTTTGCTGATGTTCTTTGGATTGATTGCCACACTTTTTGGCGATGTATGGATTTTGAGATCGTTTGGCGACTCGTCGGGGAAAAATGAAAAAAAATAAAATTAAATATTCCTTTCTAAATGAAGATCCTACGTGCGAGCGAAATATTCTGCCAAGCACCGCGCGGACAGTCGTATGTATCGCCGGTAGTGGTTTTCGAGTTTTGCCAATGCTTTCAGCCAGTCACATCAAAACTCTATACATTGTGGATCAATCACAAACACAACTGGATCATGTAAAATCAGTACTTCGCTTACTAAAAGAACCTGACTACGAAAGTTTTGTTCGAACGGTAAATCCAACTTCAAGCCAAAGTCTGCTTTATAGGGGCAGCCACGAGCGGAACTATAAAATGCGATCGCGACTGCTACGACTATTTTTTGGTTCGCAATTTCAAGGCGGCGTAGATCTGACAGCTACCAAACGATGGCCGCTATTTGTAAAGATATATGCTTATTTATTGAAGCAGTCCAAAAGCGATCACTCCGAAGACGTAAACTATCCAGATTATATCAAGATGACATTTCAAAAACTGATGAAGACGGCGTACCCTAAGAACTTCTTCTGGCAGCAGTTAATTAAAGGTCGTGCAGAAACCGTCGAGGCATTTGCAGCTTTAATTTCCGAACGGACATGGACCGACGCCAAGGCCAATTTACCTAATATCGAGATCCGGTATGTAAACGAGGACATAAACAACTTTCTTGCAAGCAAAAAAAATGAAATAGATTTTATCTCGTACTCGAATGTTTTAAATTATTTGGGTCCCGTGCAGAAGATGGCAATGATAGCTTCGGTTCCACGGGCGTTAACAAACCAGGGTCAGATTCTATTTAGGTCGTACATAAATGAAATCCAGCTGGTTACGGATCAGTTAAAAGAAAATACTGAAAAGACAAACCTACTCGAAAACGAAATGACGGGTTCATATCGGATTAAGCTTTATGAAAAAATCTAATTTTTATAATTTAGCCACGGACGAACTTATCCCCCTGAAAATTCAACGTGACGCCATCGCCGATTGGCTATTCACCAGTACGGTAGGCAAACTAGTTAATTTCACAATTTCATTTCCTATATTTAGCCAAATCGTTTCGAAATACTTAAAATCTGCAATGAGTTTTAAAAAAATTGATGGCTTCAAACGTGAATTTGAAATTAACGATGACGATTTTATTGTAGACGACTTTAAATCCTTAAATGACTATTTCATCCGGCGGTTCAAACCGGGCGCCCGTCTATTTTCAAAAATTGAAGCTGATTTTTCGTCGCTAGCAGAAGGTTACTATTTGGTGTCACCGGACGCATCTCTGCCAATTAAAGGGATCACATCGACCGCTAGAGAACTGATTCAAGCCGAGCCTGAATTTGAAATTAAGCAAAGTATCGTCGTACGTTTATCACCGAAAGAATATCATCGATTCCACTTTCCATTTTCCGGGGTACTGAAATCATTAAAAACGATCGATGGCAAATTATACTCAATTAACCCGGTTACACTTAAGCATGATTCTCAGCTCTTTATCAGAAACAAACGAACAGTTCTGGAACTAGAGTTTGATAATCAGTCCCGTGCCTATATCGTATTGATCGGTGCCACCTACATTGGATCGATTCAAATCACCCATAAGGTTGGCCAGCGCTTTAACAAAGGCGACCAGTGTGGCTATTTTGAATTCGGTGGTTCTACCGCTGTTATACTTTTAAATACTGAAATGAATTTCAACGAGAAAATTATAAACTATTCGCGGCAAGGTGTGGAAACGTTTGCCAAGCTAGGCGAAACTATCGCGAATAACCTTTATAAATAATCTTTGGATTTTTTTAATTCAAATAAAACGACGTCACCTATCTGAGTTTGAACTGATAATTCAAATCTAGATTCAGAGATCCACTTACTTAACTTATCCATAGTAATTGTTTGAGTCTGATAGCCCTCTTCAATCCATTGATGAATTCTTCTTTGCCTCCAGGGGCTTTGCGGCAGTAATAATACTGAACCGCGCAGCTTTCCGTGGGGTGAAAGTACGCGATTGATTTCCCTTAGCGCCAACGGCACGTCTGGAAATGAGTTCAATCCACCAAAACAAGAAATTACAGAAAACTGGCCATCCGCAAATGGCATTTTACCAACATCGCCTAGTACAAATTTGCATCTAGCCGATTTCAATTTTTTCTTTGCTTTGTTTAACATATCAGGAGAAATATCCAGACAAACTAATGATTCCACATTTGCGTTCTTTTCTGGATCTAGCGCTGTCGCCGTCAAACTACCATCACCCGTTGCAATATCCAGAACATTGCTTTTTTCAGTGATTAGATTTTTGAAAAATTGAATATGTTTAAAAATATTTCCACGCCAAATAACGTAATAAGCCAGTAGTGCCAACAGCGGATAAAACTGGGCATACAACGAATATCGTCCTTTAGTTTTTTGATTCAAGACTTCATTCGTGTTCACAGTATTCCTCGATTGATCGTAAATCCCCGCTGCTTAGCCAGCTGCCGAATCAACTGCACTCTCTCGACACTAAGATCGCCTAAAGAAAACGAACTTTCGAAATTAGAAAGACCAAGAACAATAGTTTCTGCCAAGCAGGCAAAACAATCACCACTCAATAACGGTAACCAGGAATGATCAATTTTTTGATTATTTGGCAACTTTGCTAGTCCCGCCGAAACATATACGTAATCTTTAGAACTACGAACGACGCGTGAAACATTTGACGGCACTGAAATATCCACAACCAAACAGCCTCGCTTCAAGTGTTCCGGTTGAAGTAACTCTTGAGTCGAATTAGTGCCAAGAACTATTATGTCACATCGTTTGAGATCATTAAAATCCGCTGTTGGATGTAGTTTGGATCTATCAATTCGAGAGGATGCCAGTAATTCATCTACAGCGGCTTGAAAGCGCGGACTGGTATCAAACGCTTCTTTATACACCAAAGTTAAGTTTGATCCGTGCGCAGCCAAAATTTGCGTTACGGCTCGTCCAATATTGCCACCAAAACCTACGATACCGATATTCAAGTTTTCAAATCGTAACTGCCTTGTCTGAACAAATGTTTCAATGGCTTCGATAGCAAAGCCCGCCGTCAAACTATTACCCGTCGTAATCGCCAAGCCTTTTGAATCAAGCAATGTCCCATTTCTGGTAACGATACTTGTGAATTGCCCCAAACCCAAATAATCATTACTGTCCGTTTTCAGGTCATCGACAAATTCTTGAAGCGTATCTACCATGATCGGCATCGGACGTCTGATGTCAGATTCAAAAAAATCAGATACGACAGTCAATCCGTATAAATTCAAACGAATCTTATGCCCATCTGCAGACTCGATGATTTGTTGGTGATAACGAAACGGTTTACTAAATTCGGCATACGACGTAAAAAACTTTTTTAAGCGATCTATTTTTACATCACGCAAACTGGGATCTAGTCGCTGAGCATGATCCCAATTAATAATATGTCCCAAGAACGCAACGTCTTTGATTTCGGGTGACTTGCTTACAACCGGTTTTTGTAACAACGGTGGACGATTGGGAATAATTTCGTCTTTTGAAAAAATATGTGAAAATAAATTCCCTAGGCTGTAGGTTTCAAGAGTTTCAAGCAACTCTTCAAAAGCCTGCTTCAGCTTAACGATAGCTTCGGCCGAAACATACGCGGGAGGTTCTATTCTCAATGTTTCTGGCGAACTTAGTGTCACGCCAACGCGGATTTGATGGCGATTCAATAGATAGCTTGTCAGCAAATACGACGCGTGACCATTGATCGCCAAGGAATATAATAACGTAGGCACGTGATCATTTTCTAGAAAATTAAATTCAATCCCTAAAAAGAATCCTTTACCGCGAATATCTTTTATCCACTTAGGATACTTCTTCGACAGACCTTGGAAAAATAGTTTTATATCGGATTCGAAGGCATCGGCCCGCTTTTTAAGGTCGTGTTTATTCGCCTCAAAATGCTCAAGTGTCACAATCGCCAATCGCGAAGAATAGTCATCTTCAGCAAAGGTCGAAGAGTGAATCACGCCAAGCTCACGCACATACGTTTGACTTCGACAGACCATCGCCGAAATTTTCGCCAGGCCACCACCTAAACTTTTTCCAAGAAGAATCATATCCGGCTGCAACCCTAGGTCTGCAGACACAAGCAGACGACCCGTGCGGTATAACCCCGATTGAATTTCATCTGCGATGGTTGGAATTTGCACGTGGGCCGCAAATTTAAATGCTTTGTTTAATTTTTCAACGGCAACAGGCCTGATGCCGCCTTCTCCTTGAATGGGTTCAAAAATAAATCCTATGAACGGCGAAAAAGAAAATTCTTTTCCTTTGAATTCAATAACCTTAATAGTTTTCTTAAGCGAAGCCAGCGTGTAATCCCAATCGGCTTCGGGATCTAGAAAAACAGTTTTGAATAATAACGACGAATACATTTTCTTGTAATAGTCGCTGCTTGAAGATAACACTGCCGATGCAGTCTTACCATGATAACTGCGAGTTAACGAAATCAACACAGGTACAGTCGCGTCGATCTCGTGAACCAAAGCTTGATAAAGCTGCCGCTGTTCTTCTTCGGTGTAACTCGACTGCACTAAAGATAATAAAGATCTTTTTAAACTATCTTTTTTGTGCTGCCAAATAAGCATCGCATTCTTTAGTGCAATTTCAGTCGCCTCAGTGCCAGTACTAGCAAATGTCGAAATGAATGTGTCTGTTGTTCCCAGCTCGGTCGAAACTTGAGTGTGAATCAATCGTGCTAGCTCGGCCGATTCCGATCGCAACGACGCCTGTGCTTGAATGACTCGCTTATTTTTAAAAAACTGTTCGACTTCGTCTAATAAAAATTTTGGATTGTGCCCCAAGATCGCGGAACCATAGCCACCTAGGAAATCAAATACTGTTTTTGATTGCCCTGACGACACATAGGTCATTTGATCACCGCTAGCGCTTTGGAAACTCTTGTCCAAACGCAAGATACGCAGCAACTGACCCAGCTGTGGCTTTACATAATTCTGATAGTAATCAGTCAAGTTTTCAGACATCACTTAAAATTAAGACATGTCCAGAGCTTCCATCAAGCTCTATCTGCATTCCTGTTTTCAATTTTTCGGTTGCGTCGGGTATATTGAGCACAGCAGGTATAGAGTATTCACGTGCAATCAATGCGGCATGCGACAACAATCCTCCCGTTTCTGTAATAACTCCGGAAGTCAGACCAAACAAGGGTGTCCAACCTGGATCGGTATAAGGAACCACCATGATTTCGCCCTTCAATAGCAAGTGAGAATCCTGTATCGATTTTAAAACACGAACGGTGCCGCGAACTATACCCGGTGAACACGCTAGTCCCGACAATGATTTTCCATTATCGGCAATAGTCGTCTTAGCGGCCAATGCACTCAACCCCACTTCGTTGGGGTTTTTAAAACGTTCAAAACCCCGCGCATATCGTTTAGTTTCCGCCGCTACGGCACGAATGCGTCCACGATTTACTGGTTTTCCAATAAATTCGAAGATCTCTTCAACAGTAAGATAAAAGAACATATCATCGACTTGAAACTTTAGATTTAGAAACGTCAGCCATTGCCTGATAAAAAAATACATTCGCGTCGATCGATCGCGAACTTCTTCACGCAGCCACAAAAACTTTTTCAATCGCGCTAGTCGTTTTTCAAATGCCGACTTATTCATAATTCTAGCCAAAGTATTACTGGCAAAATAATTTTCTATTTTATCAAGACTTGGATTCTTATAAGGTTTCTTAGCGGCATCGATAGGATTAGCGAGCGTCGACTTTAAAGTCCCGTAAAAAAAAGATTTATCTTCAGCCCAACGAGGAACCCGTAAATCTAATTCTTTAGTGCTGTGGTGATAATACTTTTCAAAGAACTGGTTAATCAACCTTCCCAGTTCCGGTCTGAGTACAATGATTTGAGCGTGCTTAGCTTCAGTTGCCAAAGTACTGTTTTCCAGAATTCTAATTACACTAGAAAACACGAGAGGATCTTTTTGAATTTCGGCGGCAATATCTTGCAATGAGTTCAGCGGACTTAGCACCGACAAACTATCCATGCTTTTGATAAGTTCTGTATAGTGAATATCAATCACTTTCTTTTGTATCGTTGTCAAAGTTTCTAGAAAAAACATTTTCGCATTAGAGGCATTGTAAATCGTAGTGAAGTAATCGCACTCCAATCGAAAATACTCATCGTACAGTTCTTTGGATTGTTTCATCAGATCAGAATCAGATAATTTAGCCCAATCCATCTGCTGCCACTTTTTCTCGGTCGTTGAAAACGTATTGATCCAATTTTCGGCAATGGCCTCTTGCTTTGAAAAACCCGACGAGATTTTTAGCAATACTGGAATCGCTTTAATAATTTTTCCCAGACCCCAACCCGATTCACGGCCACGGCCTTCATACACTTTGGGAATCGACATATCCTGATCGAACGTATCTTCCCTGAAACCAGGCAATTGCAATTGAACTTCTTTTACTAACTCTACATTCCAATACGGCTTTGCATACAGCACGCGATACCAATTTAATTTCTCTTTTGGAAATGAATTCAGCAAACCAAGATAGCGAAAATAGCCTTCCATCGACGATTTAAAAACATTGCCGTACAGTGACCACATTACAGGCGACACAACCGCCGAGGAAACGCCACCATCGCGAAAATCTGCCGTCGTCCAAACAGAATCAAATCCTGTATAGTTAAAGAAGGTAATTGGGCGGGATTGAAGAAAATAGATTGTACCCTTTTTTACGGTAAATTCGATATCCTGAGGCGCTTGAAAATGCGCTTGAACTATCTTTATCTTTTGAATCAGGTCATTTAAAAATAAATCGCGGGCACCGATATCGCCGAACAACTTTTGCTCTTTACGTTCACTAATCACTTCAAAACTATCATTAGTAACTTTGATTTCAAAAAAATCGGGATTCACTTGCCCAGAAACTAATTTTTCACCACTGCCATGAACTAGCTCCACCACCATTTGATCATGATGCCCATTTTGTGGATTCATCGTAAAAGCAACTCCGGAAAAATCTCCAGCGATATACTCTTGAATGATAACAGACATGTCTAAACTCTGTGGGTCGATCTTCTTTGTTTGGCAATAGGACACAACACGTTCGTTATCTACGGCATCCCAACATTTCAGTACGGAATCAACGATATCTTTTTTACCGGAAACATCTAGGTAAGTTGAAAACAACCCCGCGAAAGAGGCATTCGTTGAGTCTTCTTTGTTTCCAGAAGATCTGACCGCATAGGTTTTACTGGGATCGATCATAATTTCTTTATCGATCCATGCTGATATTAAATCGGCGCGATTGGGTTTCTTTCTATAGTTGCGAAAATGATCAGCGTTGACTACCGAAAAAGCGGGCACGACAAAGCCACCTTCGGACAGTTTCATTAATGATTCAGCTTTGTTACCTACGTCTGCTTTCACCTGCATAGGATAAGTCTTCCATGATTGTTTAGCACTGTCATCAGTTTAGGCAAACCAATCATTTTTACCAATACTTCACAAAACCGACTAAAATCAGCACAAGAATAAATCGCCTATCTAAAAGGTTATGATTTAATCCACAACTAACTACATTCGTTGAGGAACTGGGATACCTAGCAAAGCTAATCCATTCTCAAGAACTAATCCCGTAGCGCGGGCTAAATTAACTCGTGCTTCTTTCAATTGCTCGCTAGGAGCCTGAGCAATGGGGCATTCGTGATAGAAATAATTAAATCGTTTCGCTAAATCATATAAGTATCCGCACAGAGTGCTGGGCTTATAATTCTCGGTCGATAAGTAAACATAGTGATGGAAGTACGATAAGAACTGAACTAAATCACGTTCTGGTTTTTCCACCATAGAATCCCAAGGGATCTGTTCTAACGGTTTTTCTGCAATACCGATTTTTTGAATCAAGCTGTTGATGCGTGCACACGAATACTGAATGAAGGGACCGCTTTCGCCGTCTAGCTTCAACCACTCGGACATTTCAAATACGATTTTCTTTCCGGGATCTTGCTTCAACATTCCGTACTTAATCGCACCTTGTGCAATTTTAGTTGCGGTCTCTTTGATTTCCGAATCAGGCCATTCGCCTTTGTAACGAGTTAAATAGTCGGTCGTGATCTTGGCTTCCATCTGTTTAACAAGTTCAGACAAAGGAACAATATTTCCTTTACGAGAGCTCATCGCACCATCCGGCAATTCCACAAAGTTGTATTGCAAGTGATAACAATTTTTAGCTTGCTCAAAACCAATAGATTCAAGAACTCGGAACACTTGCTGGAAATGTAGAGCCTGTCTAAGGTCCACTACATAAATAGACTTCTCGATTTTATAATCTGTGAATTTACGTCGCGCCAATTCTAAATCTTTGCTGGCGTATAGACCCGTACCATCTGATTTTAGCAACATGCAAAAGCCAAGGTTTTCTGCCGTAAGATCCATACCGATCGCACCTTGCGATTGAATCAGTTTACCTTCCTTGTATAAATCTTGAACTAAAGCGACCGAAGCACTGTCGACGTCAGATTCCCAGTACCACATATCAAATGTAACACCCGCCCAAGCATAGACACTTTTCATTAGTGCAATCGACCATTCACGTGTTTCTTTCCATAAATCGTAAAACTCGCCGTTTTTATGTTCCAGCTGCTTTAGAATTTCTGTTAGCTGTCCACGATTGATATCTTCCTGAGGAGTACCTTTTTCAACTTCTAATTTATTATTAGCGGTTGAATACATGCGCCCTAGCCATTCGCCTTTGCCTGATGCTGGAACAGCTTCTTTGTTATGGTATTTCATGTACCACAAACATTTTGCGACATGCGCTCCGACATCTCCCGGAAATGTCGATGATAAAATATCTTGGCCAGAGAATTTCAATAACTTAATTAATGAATCACCCAAGCACAGATTTCGCATATGTCCGACGTGCAATTCTTTGTGTGTGTTTGGTTGCGAGTATTCGATCATCGTTTTTGGAGAGGACTGATACATTTTTCGTTTGAAATACGATTTATCTAAAATCGGATTTAATACCCACTGTGCGAATGCTTTATTGGAAAATTTAAAATTTAAATACGGTCCTGCCGCTTGTACGGAAAATAAATCGCTGGCGGGAAAATCTTTTACTAAAGCACCCGCGATCATCGGCGGTCCTTTTTTCAAAGCTTTTGCAAATGTAAACAACCCAAAAGCAAAGTCGCCCATTTCCTTTTGAGGGGGTTCTGCCAATGCATCGTAAATAGTCTTTTCACTCACATCTAAACCAGTAGTCGCAATATCTGCATTTTTAGCCAGGACTTGATGAATCCACGACGACAATTGTTTTTTCAATTCATCAAATAAAGCTTTTTCTGCAATCTTCAAAAAACACCTTCCATCTCCATGACCTTGAGCGCATTCGTGCTTGGGCATGGACCCAATTTCTTTTTATAATCAAAAATCATTTTCCCATTTTCAATCGTGTCGGCAAAATGCTCGTTGACCAAATTGCTGTACTCTTGATCCATTTGCGAAAGCTCAAGATCATGAGTGGTTACTAAACCAATGCTGGGAGACTGTAATAAGGCTTTAATATATTTTTGGGCCCCGATCAAGCGCTCTCGGTTGTTTGTACCCCTAAAAATCTCGTCAATCAGGTAGATGCTGGTGTGGCTAATACACTCGTCACGAATCTCTTTTAGGTTCTTAACTTCGGAATAGAACGTCGATAGCGACTCTTCTAGCGAATCGACACGTTTTAGAGAGGTTAAAACCTGAAACGGCGACGCCTCGAGCTGGGCCGCATGCACTCTTGCCCCTAAACGCATTAAAACTAAATTGATCCCCAGTGTTCTTAGGAACGTACTTTTTCCCGACATGTTAGATCCCGTAATCAACAAGCATTTTCGAGTCGTCGTGTTCAATTCCACATCATTAGAAACAACATAGCGGCCTGGAATTAGTGGATGACGCAAACCCCGTCCCATTAGTGTTGCCGGTGTGTCTTTAACTACCGGCCATACACCGTCTAAGGTATTCGCCGAATATTCCGACAGCAAAGCGATCGCTTCAAATTCTACTAAATCTTCTACCCAGCGAAGGTACACTTTTTCAAGTCGCAGTCGTAGGCTTTCAGCCCGAGCGGTCCAATAGAAATCCCATGGCACTATAGCATGTACGATAGCGTACAAAATCACGTTCTGACGTAAACCCATCGCACCGATGATTTTGTTTAATTCTTGGATTGAATCTTCAAACGAAACCCCGTTCGTTGATTCTAAGAACGATTGCAACATCGGGATTTTTTCTTTTTCAGCTTTAACGGCATAAGAGTGAACAATTTTTTTCACTTTCTGCAAACGGTTCAATTGAGCTTCAAATCCGCTCACCCAAGCTAGTGTTTTAAAAATTTTAACCTTCGCATTAGCCACCGGAAAAACAAAAAATAATCCAAACAACAGGGCGGCAAAGGCCGTAACTCCGGAAATCACAAATAAACCATAACAAACGATAAGTGCCACATAGTATGCGTACACTGCGTAGACCCATGCCGAGCTGTCTACCAATGATTCTTTCAATAACACGTGCGTTGAATTCACACTCGTTGATTCGGGATTTAACGTTAGCAAGGCCAAAGCTTTTCGGCGCGGTCCTTTGGCCAAGACTTTCACTCGATTTTGTCGTTCTTGAATTTGTTGTGCACTCAGTGGACTTCGTCGCATTAAATTAATCAACGACTGCAATGATTCTGCGTTACCAGTCGTGTGAATGGCTTGTAGCAAGCCTTGCGGCTTCACTAAATCTAAATCGTCCCAGTGTGCGGATTTATCTAAATTCATTTTCGCCAGCAACTGACCCCAGCGATTAACCTCATCAGGAGTGTATTTAAAATCAGTTTGATTTTGAAATGTACGACGCTCAATCATTTTTTCACGTTGCAATAAGTAGCCTTTAAATTCACGAACACGCGCCGATTTATACACCAACACAACAAATGCTACGATCAACAGTAAACTACTAGGATACAGGAACGCCATGCCGGAACTAAAAATGACGGGATAGAACCAGCACACTAAAATTAGCAGACCCACCGATAGGCGGGCTTTTGAAACAGATTCTAATTTAACATTAATTGAACTCAGGGATGACGATAAAAATTTAGATTTCACGATTCAACTCTACCGTTCAACACTACAGTGTTTGCAAAAAGTGAATCAGATCTTTTTTATCAGCCGCTGATAAAATCTCTTGGCCATCTACTAGAAAAATACTTTCGTCATGTCCCATATTACCCATACCCTTTTTACGAGTATCAAATTTCAGCTCGGGATCTTTTTTCCATGCAACGGGTGCCACGTTTGGTGCGGGATAACCATTACAATCAAAATCAAAATCTTTCGTCTTGTCGACGGCTGGTCCTTGATAAAACTCTTTCGTTCTTATACTTGCGGGCGTTAACAGCTCGCAAAGATTAGGAATCGAATTGTTGTGAAAATAAGGCCAACGCGCCCAAATACCGACAAGTGGCGGTGGGACGTAGCCCTTCTGTGCTTGGATAACTATCCCATTATTTTGAGAAATTTGTAATTGATTTAATTTCTCTAAGGACTTCATCCCTAAGTAACGGTACGGGTCAGTGCCGACATCTTTGACCTGAGTTTGTTTTTTATAATCGACTCGATACGTTTTGATCTGTTCTGATATTGGCGCGGAGGCGAACTCAGTTAAGCTCCAATTTTTATGATACGTTCCGTGGCAGGAAGAGCAATTCTCTTTGAACAACTCTTCGCCCCGTTGAGCACTACGAATATCAATTTGATTTTCGCTGAAGAAATCAGTGATGCGAGGTGCCTGAGCCGAAAACACCGCGGACGTTAGATCACGAATTACGTTTTCATTCGTATCGATCCAGTCATTCAGTTTTTGCAAATCGGTGCCGCGGCCAATTTCATTCCACAAAATATTCGTCAAGATCGGGTTGCCACTCATAACACTACCGTCACTCAGCCAACGATTTTTATATTTTAAATTCCACCAAACGGCCGGTTTACTATCCGCAGGAACAGAATCTAAATAATCCGCACGTGGATGTTTTTCGTAGTACGAATTTTTAGTCGCCCACGCATCAGGGGTTCGTTTTTGCAAACTGAGCGCGACTTGAGCTAGGGATGTATCTAAACCCAATGCTAGCGGAGTCACAGCACCCACCGAGCGCAAATTAGTCTGAATTTCCTTGTATAGCTTCATCTCGCTCGGAGTACTGGCTGTATACATCTGAAAGAACGGTGCTGGTGCAACTTTAATCGCCTGTGTGGCTCTTAAGAAAAATTCATTGGCGCGAGGGAACCTGTTGGTTAACCCAAACACTGTTTTTCCAAAAAGTGAACTCGAATGACAAACCGTACAACTCAAAGTGAAACCGGTAGCTCCACCACGTTCCATCATACCCATACCAAAGCGATGATTGATAACTTTGTCCTCGGGTACGTAGACTTTGTAAATGCCGGTTTCATTCTTATCCGGGTAGGGATTCAGTCCAAGCCATTTCATTAAATCATCAAATGATTTAAAGATGTTCAGCTTTTGAAATAAATCTTGAAGAATACGAATCAAAGGATTTCTAAAATCATTGTCTAAGATTTTTTTGATGGGCCTAAGCGGCGGCAGAATTCCTGTGACTTCAATTGGGTAATATTGCGTATACCACTGCCCTTGATTTTTAGATTTCTGAAACTCAGTTTCATCCAGTTGATACGGATTGGGTCTAGGTTGTTCCAATCGATATTGAGCTGCCCATTGAGGGTCTTGAGCTTTAGACTCTGTTTGGGCATGCGCGGTTATAGTTAGGGCGAACATAAAGCACGCCGAGGCAAGACGACCTTGTCGAAAGAACTGAAAATCCTTTTTCATATAAGAAAATTGCACCGCAGGGCCAGGGCATTTGTCTAGCTTATTTGATTTACTGGACCAAGAACTGGCCCCCTATTTAGTTTGAATCATTTCTACAGAACGACCATCTGGATCTAAGACGATCGCTTTACGGCCATCATTGAAATCGGTAGGATCTAGAATTCCAATGAATTTGTTTGAGACAAACTGCTGAAATTTCGCATCGATATCTTGAACTTGAAATGACAGAGTGTAGTGAGGCTGAGGATCCGGACTCATTCCCGGTTTCTCTAAAAAAGCAATCTCAAGCCCGTTAGCCATCGTCCAATAATACTCTGTGCCCAAACTGACTTTCTTCGTTTTAAACGCTAGACCCAAGTTTTCATAAAACCTTAAAACGTCTTTTATCTGCGAAGTGGCAATAACGAGCGATTGTAAACTGGCCGACATTACCTAATTCCAAAGTGAAACCTAATTTCTGTCAAACACTTTATTTTTGAGTGGATTCCAGGGCCTCTTTCCTGCTAACTTAGGTCGCAGCATTGAAAATGCTTTCAGTTAATACCGACGAGGAACGAATGGAAAAAACTTTTCTAAAAGATTATCAAAAACCCCACTACCAAATTCTAAAACTGGATCTTGAATTTAGTTTATTCGACAATTACGTAACGGTAACACAAAAAAGCCAGTACCAACTTGACGAGATTAAACCGTTTTTCCTGAATGGTCTAGATCAAGAGATTTTGGAACTTACGTTCACCGACAAGAATCAATCTGTGGAATTCAAAGTCGAGAAAAAAAATGATGGCCTAACTGTTTTTCCAACAGTCAAAGAATTTAATTTTAATATAAAAACAAAAATAAATCCATACACGAATAAATCACTTGAAGGTTTGTATGGATCAAAAGCATTTTTGGTCACTCAATGTGAAGCCGAAGGTTTTCGAAAAATCACATTCTTTCCGGATCGTCCCGATGTAATGACCATGTACACGGTCACTATCGAAGCTGACGTTAAAAAATTCCCAGTTCTACTTTCAAACGGCAATCGTGTAGACAAAAAATCTGTCGGAGACAATCGTCATCGAGTCACATGGCAAGATCCATGGAAAAAACCATGCTACCTATTTGCCTTGTTCGCTGGTGACGTTGATGTTCTAACCGACAACTACACGACGCGTTCTGGAAAAAAAGTAAATTTAGAAATCTATGCTGAAAAAGGAAAATCTCTGCGCTGCAAACACGCGATGGAATCGTTGAAACTTTCGATGAAATGGGACCAAGATAAATTCGATCGCGAATATGATTTGTCGGAATATATGATTGTTGCTATCGATGACTTTAATGCGGGCGCGATGGAAAACAAAGGTTTGAACATTTTCAATTCAAAATTGATTCTTGCTGATAGCACGACGGCCACCGATGCCGATTTTTTTGATATCGAATCCGTTGTGGCACACGAGTACTTTCATAATTGGACTGGAAATAGAATTACCTTGCGCAATTGGTTTCAATTGTCTCTGAAAGAAGGCCTAACTGTTTTCCGCGATCAAGAATTCTCTGCCGACATGACGGAAAAAGGAATTCAACGCATTCGTGATGTGGATACGTTGAAAAACCGCCAATTCCCAGAAGATGCTGGTCCAAACGCTCACCCTGTGCGTCCCGAATCGTGCTATTCCGTCGATAACTTTTTCACTCCGACTATTTATGAAAAAGGTGCCGAAGTCATTCGAATGATGCAAAACATTCTGGGCAAAAAGCAATTTAAACTGGCTATGGATCGCTATTTCAAAAAGTATGATGGCCAAGCCATCACAACGGATGATTACCGCACGACGATTCTAGATGAATCAGGTTACAATTCAGAATTATTTGTAAACTGGTATCAGAAGCCGGGAACTCCAAAAGTTTCAGTAGCGGACACTTGGGATGCCACTAGCAAATCCTACACCTTACGTTTGGAACAAATAGAATCGCAGTTTGAAATTCCAATCTTTGTGGAGCTGTTCGATCGCGATGGAAAAAAACTAGATATTAAATCGGACCAAGTTCAAACCAACTCGGATGGCCAAAAACTAATTTTACTAAAAACGTCGACGTTAGAAGTAAAATGGGACGGTTTGTCCGGTCGTCCCGTGGTATCATTCCTAAGAAACTTCTCGGCCCCAATCATTGTATCGTGGAATCGCCCCCTTGATGATTACTACTTCTTAGCCCTAAATGATGACGATACGTTTAACCGCAACGAGTCTTTGCAACAGTACTGGCTAAACTCGTTCAAGAGCCTGTACACACAATTCATTCTAGAAAACAAAAAAGATGCTGTTAGCAAATTGCAGCCATTAAATGGTTTGCTTGAATCTATTTTGAAAAATGAAAAACTTGAAGAGCGTGTAAAAGCCAAATTATTTAGCTTCCCATCTCATTCAGTGATTATGCAGTTCATGGGCTTCCTAGATGCCGCTGGTTTTCAAAAAACGGATATGGCCATGAAGTCTTACTTTGGAAAAAATCTAGGTTCGACGTTAAAAGAAAAAGTACTTCAGCTAAATACCCAACTGACTCAGCTCGAGGCAAAATCGGATCACTACGATCAGAATATTGCAGCGAAACGTGAATTAAAAATGAACTTGACTGATTTACTTGAATCCGTCGAAGGCCAAACTCACCCCTATCAAACTAAAAACTTTACTTCGGTGTTATTTCAATTCGCATCTCAGTTAAAAGTTTTAGCAGGTGAAGCTCGCAAACAAGAAATTTTAAAGTTCTATACGCAATGGAAATCAGAACCGTTGGTACTAAACAAATGGCTTCAAACAATTTCTACGAGCGACCACCCGGAAACATTCGAAACGATACAGTGGGTTTGCTCGCAGGGATATTTCAATCCAGAAAATCCCAATCAGGTTTATGCTTTGCTCAGAAATTTTGGAAACAACCTATTTTATTTCCATCAAAACAATTCGCACTATGATTTCTTCTTGGGTAAATTGGCAGAGATTGACGCCTTCAATCCTCAAGTGGCCGCACGATTGGCAACGACCCTGCAGGTTGTTGGTAGCTTGCCCGAAGATAAAAAGAGTTACCTAGGTAAATTGATCCAGCAAATGACATCGTCAAATAAACTTTCAAAAAATTCATTCGAGGTTCTGTCTAAATTAGCGTAAAAAGGGTACGTTTTAAAAAGACGAGAGCAAATGTATTTACTTTGTAAACGGAAAAAATTCACCCCCTATTGTAAGTAGGATTATCCTCCGACAAGATACTTGACGAGGTCGTATGAAACTTACAGCGCTTTTAATTCTGGTGTTTACTTTATCCGTTGCTAACGCAAACGAAGAATCCAAGAGAAATGATTTAAATCGGTGGGAGTTGCGAACGGCCCCGATTGCTTTGATTGCGAGTTGGTATACCGTTGATATCTCGTATCGCACGTCTGATAAATTCTCGACAGGACCCGCCGTCGTAATCTATGGAGCTTCGGCACATGGTAATATGTTTTTACCATCCTATAACGGGAGTGCGGTTGGATGGCAGATGAATTACTATTTTGATACTGTTAGGAAAAATACTTGGTATTTAGGTAGTCATGCCTATTTCGAAAAATACAATTCCTACCCCCACGCTGCACAAGGCTTTAGTGAACACAGCGGTTATCGAATAAATACAACCATTGGATACAAAGTTAAGAACGCCGGTATTCTGTCCATGTTTGGCATTGGAGTAGAATACCGCGATCAAAATATTACAAGGACCGAAGATTCGCAAATCAACGTTGATTCACATGAAGCGAATTTCTTTCCCGTTCTTGAATTAAAAATGGGAATTGAGATTTAACTTTATCGCGCTGTACGCAGAACGCAATCAAGTGAACTACGCTTATCACCTTGGTAAACGTGTTGGATCAAATGAAATTCAGTTGGAATGGCTTCGTCGCGAGTCGCACGCGCTTGTGCATGAGATACTTTTAATTCGAATGCCATTGCACCTTGCTGAGTTGGCAAAATACCTTGGAACATATCGTGATTAAAATATGCCATTTTCTTTTCAGATGAAATCACAGGCGGATGTTGAATTGTGAATGCCACACCTTGCACATCGATGTCTACGCGTTCATTCAATGGATGAGCGACATTGTTTACATAGTATAATTTTTTAACAGTGAATTGGCAGGCTTGACCCGTAGCTTGCACGCCCGCGTATGTGCCCATTTTTAAATGTGCAAACGCCGCAGAACTGGTTAAAAGAAGCATTAACAAAGAAAATTTCTGAATCATACGATCCCCTTATTTTGATTTATTTACGCCGAGGTAACTAAAACGGGACTCTAATGTCCAACTAAATAAGGAAAATAGTTTCAAATGAAAAGACGATGAAAACAAAAGCCTATTTTTTAGGCGGAACCTTTTGCGGAGATACCGGAGCCGGCTTCTGCGGGGCAGGCGCAGAAACTTTGTTATTGGCAGCTGGCGTCGGAAGCTTTAATCTTCGATTTATCTCGCCCACTGTATTGCCGCTAGCGACATCTACAATGTTGTAACGAACAATGACCATGTCTTCACTCTCGGGTTCGTCAAAGAATTCAACGAGCAGGCGTTTAGTGCCCTTCTTGTTGATACCGACGATTGGCCGCTTATCCAATGAGTTCTGAACTTTTTTTGAATGATAGACATACTTAACTTCAGCAATTTGAGTCCATGTCTCTGGTAACTCATTATTTTGGTCCGCCAGTTTCAAATCTTTGATCAATAATCCCTGAATGCTATTTGAATGCAAAGAGCTGGAATCCGCGCGCATGCCACAAATTAAACAGAAGTCGTCTTGAGTCCAAGATAAATATCCCAAAACACCAGCACCAACAATGAAAACTAGGGCCACAAAAACTCGTAACATTATTTTAACCCTCGAAGTTGTCCGTTCATATCATTGTCACACAATTTATAATTATCGTTGATGTATTTGCGTTGGGCCGCTAGTTCCGCGACTGTCATGTTGAATTGATTCACATCGCAATTGCTGGCTTTAAATGCATTTGTAATCGCCTGAGTTTCTGGCGGAATCAATGCCAGACTCCAGATTCTTTTGATCTTTAACCAGTTAGCTAAATACGCACACGTGAAAGATTTATTAGGCGGCAAATAACTATACGGAGTTGCGTCCGATTTTTTCATGTTCTCCGTTGAAGACACCGATAACAAATGGGTTTTTAATCCTGTGTAATTTGAATACAAACATTTCAATCGCGCGTCCCACTGAAATCCACCCGCGATATACACATGCTTCAAAGGCACAAAGTGATCGATCTGAATTTGATTGGCACTGCCAAACTGTTGATTGCTGTAGGGATCATACCAAGCGCCCGTTTGGACATAACATCGATTCGCTGGATCCAACCCGACGGGCGTTGATGAATCGCGCTTCAATGCGACTCCGCGCGTGTTCATACAATTACCTTGGCGTCCATCGACGATCCATGTTCCAAAATGCTTGGCACGATCATACGGCTCTTTCGGAATCGGCAATTGCTGAGAAACCAAATTCCAAATCATCAAATTGATCGCTGGTTGCGGGCCTTGCGCGAGGGCGCGTACCGATGATGAAATAATCTCGGCCGGTGATTTAAAACCCACCTGCGCCAATGATTTATCGGCAAATTGATAATAGTAACTGTATTTTAGATTGTTCTCGGGCGCTGAACCCGTTGGGGCCATCGTTAATGCGAACGCCATCCCGGCGTTGAACATCACTAGGACAATTGATTTCAATAAACTATTCACGACCCCTCCTTGGGTGTAACAGATGCATTGATTCTTATTCATAGCCCCCGGAACATCAATCTCCGCGCACAAAAGACCTCAAGCGTTATTGCTTTTTATTTGCCTAATTCCCTGAAATATTTTCTCTAAGAAGGCGTGAGCGAATTTGAAAAACTGGAACATCGTTTAGAAACCTTGTGGAATCAATTTCAGAAGGGATTACTAAGTAAAGGCGATATTGTTAGCCTTTACGTGTTATCTTATTTCGATCTATTTCCTGTGGACAATTGGCTCTGCTGGAGTCGCACCCGATCACACTCATTGCAACCCTTACATTCTTCATTTTTTCCAAAGCAACACGAAGAATGGTGCAAGTTCTCCCTGATTAAAAAAATACCTGCCGAGCAGTCCCTCGGACAAATCATGAATCAGTCATTATTTAAAAAGGAAACTTTAAGATCCAGCCAAGGACTCGTGCATATTTTTGTTCAGCCCGAGACTGTGAAAATTTTAGATTATATCCCGACGCCGATTCAAATGCTGGAAATGCAGGCGCAGGGATTTCGTTGCGTAACACTTTTGCGGGCTCAAAATTGGTTTAGGCATTCTTTTGATCATAAACGCAACCTTCGGGACTTTGTCATCCACGACCTTGAGCACATCTGGCAAATGTTTGAAAACCCCCAACTGACCTGGCAACAGATCCAGTTTTCTAAAAAGCTCTATGAACTTACAATTGCTGGCGAATTTGATTCGCTTCGTAATGATCCTAATTTTTCGGGCGAATTCAACTATATCATTTCAGATATGAATACGCACCCAGCCCACATGTTTGCGACCCTTAAATCTCTTATTCAGCGCCAGAAGATTCAATCTCAAGATATCTTAATCCAGTTTGAACACTTGCGAAATTAATCGCAAAAGCTTACAATAATTGGACAAAGGCACCTATGAGTATATCGGCAAAAAAAGATTCCTGTTTAACCTGTGAAGCTAAGCAACATAGCCCTTTATGCTCATCTCCCGATGTGGTGCGTGTCATCGATAAAGTCAAAGTCGTCTGTAACTACAAAGCTGGTCAAACCATATTTCAACAAGGACAAGATCCTTTGGGAATATTTGCCGTACAATCTGGTCTGGTGAAATTGGAAGTTAACACGTTGGACGGACACACGCATACGCTGCGAATATTAGGTCCCGGTGGTGTTGCTGGATACAGGTCTTTATTTGCACGCGAACCCTACAAAGCCAACGCCGTTGCGATCGAAGACACCTCATTATGCTACATCCCTAAAACTGAACTTTTTCAAGTCTTTGCGGAACACCCTGAAGCCACGCTTAATTTCATGCAGGCCATTTGCAAAGATCTAGGATCTGCCGAAGAAAAATGGGTTGATCAAATGGACAAAGAAGCCTCAGAGCGAATCGCCGAGGCCATTTTATTCTTACAGGATCATTTCAATAGTCAAAAATGGACACGCAAAGAAATTGCTCAATGGGCAGGCACAACGCCCGAGACCGTCATGCGAACTTTGGCTCAATTTGAAAAAGAAGGCCTAATAGACCAGGACGGACGAAAGATTATCATTCTGAATCGGCCTGGAATCCAATCTAGAACAACCCATCTGTAAATTAAATACTTCAGAACATGATGGGCGTCATATTTAAATGACCTCATATAGTCGATTCTGTCCGTGCATGGAGCTAACTCGATCGTTTCCAAATTGTAAGTACTGCCAACAGCAATGCATTGCTGAAGCTGATTTTTGCTGTCAGGCCTGCGAACTTTTGTACCAAATAGACTATCAATCTTGGCTTCCAAATGGGGACCAATCACCCAACCTAAAGAAAAATGAGTACATGGATTCCGAAGAGTTCAAGTCCTTCTATAGAAATCCTACGAATGAAAATGAATTCACTTTTTACATCGAAGGCTTACAGTGCGCATCGTGCATTCATCTCATAGAAAAAATTCCGGAGTTCACAAACCAAGTGGAAGCGATCGAAGTTAACTTTGGTTTGTCTTTAGCGAGAGTTATCGGGACTAAAGATTTTAAATTCAGTCAGTTTTTAGCCTTGCTTGAAGAACTGGGATACAAAGCTTCACCTCTTTCAAAAAATGAGAATTTAGCCGATAAATACAAAGCAGAAAATCGTACCAGTTTAAAACGCATCGCTGTTGCTGGCGCTTGTGCTGGCAATATCATGTTGTTTGTCGTTCCCATTTATGGAGGTCTGACTGGCCCTAACGCGACGGTATTTAATTGGATCAGTTTTTTCCTGTTTTTACCTATTTTATTTTATTCTGCTTTTCCGTTTTACCAAGGCGCTTGGAATAGCCTGCGCTACCGTGTAATCAACGTCGATTTACCAATCGTCATCGCATTGGTCACCGGGTTTGTTTTTTCTACGGTTAACTTAATTAAAGGAAAACCAGATATCTATTTTGACTCTACGGCTAGTTTTATTTTTTTGATTTTATCGACTCGATTTTTAGTTAAACGAATACAGCAAAAAACGCTGA
>CAZCHT010000009.1:0-57670 GCA_964498705.1 uncultured Bdellovibrio sp.
GTATAGATTCGGCGAGAACCGATCCGCTCCAGTCCTCAATGTGTTCTTTCGCATGTGAAAGACCGATTCCAGATCCATTTGGCTTACCAGATGAAAAATTCTTTTCAAAAATGCGATGCAAATTCTCGGAGGCAACTCCTTTTCCAGTATCAGAAACACTGATTTCGATTTCGCCGCCGTTATCTTTTGCGCGGATTAAGATTCGGCCACTAGCCGCCAAAGCTTCAACAGAATTCGTTACTAAGTTTCCGAGTATAGCGCGAAGTTCAAATGGGACATGAGCCACCAAAGCCGACGAGATCATATCATCAATATCAAATTGAAGCTGTACGGTTTTTGCGACGTAAAGGTTCAGCTCTCGTCGTGATTGAGTAAGGGTGCTATAGATGTCCGTTACAAACTGATCAGATAATTTTTCATCAGGTCTGTCGTCGAGCTTCGAAATCAATTCGCGAATTTGTCCAATGGTCAGTTCCAGCAATTCCCGATCTTTTGAAACTGAGTCCGGCAATTTTTTTGGTATCCGCATCAATGCCGCAAGAGGAGTTCGAAGATTGTGGCGAACCTGCTGTGCTACTTCGCTCTTAACGAGCTGTTTTTCTACTTCGAGGTCTTTCCTAAACTGCTCACTTAGCCGTCGCTTCATAAACTGAGTTTGTGGAATCGAAACAAGATTTAAGATAAGCCACAAATAAAATGCGTAGGGAACCAAGCTAAAGCGATCAAACTCAAAAGTGATTTTATCAGATGAATTTGAAGATAATCTGACCTCGACCGGGACGGTTATCGAGTCCGTGGTAAGTGACCTCAGAAATCCTGCGTCACTAAAAACTTCAGCCTTCGGTGGTAAAACAAATGAGCGGCCAGCTTGCTCAGACTGATAGTGAATCTTTTTAAAATTAGCTAGGCGCGCTTCTTGTAAGATCAGACTTGCCTCTCGAAAGTCGTCTAGCTTGACCATCCTTGATAGAAAACGTGTGGTCTCTTCCGCGACGGATTGAACGTGAAGCGTATTTAGCACAACGGACAATCCACAAAAAATCAAAAGCCCCATCGCCGAAATGATGTACTGTCGTTTTTCAAATTGCTTTATCCGCTGCGCTGGAGTTTGGTTCACTGAACTTCTCCTTCAGCTTGCAAAACAAATCTTGAAGTTCGCAGCGGCGCATCTTTTATGATTGTTATCTGCGAATGAAAAACTTCAACATTTTTTAAAATTGGAATTTGAAACGTAAAAATTTGGTCGCCTAAATTTTCTTTTCTTTTTAGCAAGGGAACAATCTTTTTTAAAAAATCAGAGTCAATATGCCATGGGGTAGCTGGTTCAGTAATTTCAACATTGGTATCCTTCTCGATCAGCCAAGCAAAATTAGGCATGGCCTCAAGCAAAGATCGACGTAGGCAATTATCTAAAGAATCTGATAGTGCAAATCCTAAGGACCGCTTTGGACTTTGAAATGATTCAATTGAACAGACGACTCCAAAAATATCATCAGGAGTCGCCATGCGATAAAATGAGATTTCTGAGTTTGGATTTTGGTTTCGAAACTTATCGGCCAACTCACAGGTTGCTGTGAGTTTTTGAAATGGCGTATGGGTTTGAATATGTTTTTCAAGATAAAATCTTTCTAGCGCCTCGAACCGTGCATGAGGCATCGGATCAATCGTAGCTGCTGCCGCAAAACCGACTGAATCAAATCCAAAATTTTTACAGATGAGTCTTTCGATTGCTTCTGCGACTGATTTTTCTAAAGCGATTTCTCGGCGCGTATCAACACCACGCCCTTCGACCTCAATACCATTCCAAGTTAGGACGGTTGAAAAATCAAACACACCAGAAAGAAATCTTTCCGGCCAACTGAACTCCTTAAATCTGGGATTCAGTGCCTTACGATTCGAATAGAGCCAAGCGGCTAGCGGAGTTTTATTCGCCACAACTGATTATTCGCATAGAGTTCAGATAATTCCATTTTCCAAGGTTTTCTAACTAGCGCCGCGTAAGGCGACGCGATCAAAGGAACAATTGCCGGTTCAGATAAAGCGTGGAAATGCAGATCTTTTAGCTTATGAATCCGCAGAGCTTTATCATCAGTCGCCATGTAATCAGCTAACCACTCGGTTCGTTCGGCCTTTTTCAATCCCAACAATCCGGCATTCAACGAATACGAAATCAGACTGATGTCTTCCATAAAACCGGTGTCAGTTGTTGCAACCCACGCGTGGGGAACGTCATCTTCTTTGTCGTATTTTTTGAAATCAGGGACGTTTGTCTCTTGATAGCAATCGGCTTCAGGCAATTCTTTATTAATCGCAGAAACCCATTCTTGAATCACACCACGCTTGATGACGCCCAGTTTGAAATGTTTTTTTGGAGCTACGAGTGTTTGCGTGCGAACTTTTTGAAGACGTTCCTGTTGCTCGACTGTCAAACCACCTTCGCCAAGACTCGGAAAAAATTCAGCCCGCTGCTCGAAGCCTGGGACATTAGAATAAATACTTGAAAATGCGGCTTTCATCTTTTCGCCAATAAAACGGCGTTCCGCAGGAGAAAGCTCTTTTTGTCCTCGCTCAGTGAACACAATAAAAAGGCTTCGAATCTTCATGGTGACATGACTTTCGAAATCTGGATTCTTTGCAGCAAAGGCGATCAGTTCGTCAGCTTTCGACGCATCAACAGTTGTTAGATGGTCTACGCGTCCTTCCTTCAAAGCTACTAAACTTGCGCCTTTTGTTGCTGAATCTGTCGGAACAAAAATGATTTTTTCGGGGACATCGTTTGTCGCAAAGTAATGATGTTTATTCAGTTGAAGACTAATATTTCCGTTTCCGTCATCTTCAGTCATTGAATAGGGACCACTTGTTTCGGCATAGTTGATGATCTTCAAAGTTTTTGGATCAACACTTGATTGCGGGATGATTGCGAAATCAATCGCACCCAGCATCGGCAATAGAAATGACTTTCTTCCTTTGGCATTTAAAAATACGTGCTCGTTATCTAGTCTGATACCAGGACAAGAATCTTCAACAGTTTTTAGTTCAATGCCAGGGCACACGATGTCTTTGAAATTGCCGTGAGTATTTCCAGATAAAACGAGCAATCTTTTAAGCGAGAAAATAACATCCCTCGGCATGATGGGTACGCCCGAAATGGTTTTTAAATTTTTTCTGATCGTAAGTTTTAACTCATCGCCAACCCAATCAACTTTTTCTGCGACTCCGGGCTCAATAGAGCCATCCTTCGAAATTTCGACAAGCGGAGAAAACACATTTTCTAAAAAAATGTATTCGTAGTCGAGATTGATATTAGTTGGCTCATACGCTGTGGCCATCAGTTTGACTGGAAAGGCCACTCGCAATGTTTTGTCTTTATGTGTATTTCTCATAGAGAGAATTCCTCCGACGGCTAACACCAAGCCGAGTAAAATAAAATATTTGATGTTTGCCATTTTCATATAATCCTACTTTGTGATGCCTGAGGCGCCAACGCAGATCGTGGTAGGATATGTTCCGCCACGTTCTATATGTCCACCAGCTTCTAGTACGCTTAAAATGTCTTCGTCGAATTCAACGCACTGATTCTGCGATGACACCAAAGTTTTTGTGTCTCCGAGAATTCGAATTGCCCAGGCAATTTGCTGCTTTTCGAGCGCAGTTAACTTTTGCGCTTTTTGAACGTCGGCTAGTGCCGCAAGATTCCCTCCAAGTAGTCCTGCCAGAATTAGCAAAATTGATTTTTTCATACTTCGACCTCCTCGTCGTTTGATCGTTTTAATTCAATTCCATATTTTTTCATTTTCTCTCGGACAGTGCTGCGACTGATCGCAAGCATTCGAGCAGCCCCTGCAATGGAGCCACTTTCTTCAAGCGCCTTAAGGACAATTCGCTTTTCATCGGTCATCTGACTGAATTTCAAAGTCGTCAGATCTGGCGCCTTCTTTCTTCCGGCGGACAGATCACTTCTCGTTTTAAGTAAACTTGCATCCAGATTTTCACCCGACGATAGATTCACCAAAAATCGAATGCAGTGCTCAAGCTCCCTGACGTTGCCTTGCCATGGGATTTTTTTAAGTTCCTCCACAGTGGACTCAAGAAGAATTTTATTTTGATTTGTTTCTAAGTTGGCTTTTTCAAGAAAGGCTTGCGCCAAAATCGCGATATCTTCCGGACGCTCGCGGAGCGGTTTGATCGTGATTGGCAACACATTCAGTCGAAAGAAAAGATCTTCCCGAAATAATTTTTCAGCAATGAAAGTTTCTAACGGAGCATTGGTCGCAGCGATCAGGCGAAAATCAATTTTGCGGCTCTCGGTTGAGCCTACAGGCGTGATACATTTTTCTTGAAGCACGCGTAGTAAACTCGACTGAAGATGTTTTGCCATATCGCCGATTTCATCCAAAAAGATGGTTCCGCCGCTGGCAGCCTCAAAGAAACCTTTGCGACTTCGAGCCGCTCCGGTGAATGCGCCTTTTTCGTGACCGAAGAATTCGCTTTCGATCAGATTTTCGGGGATAGCAGAACAGTTGACGGCAATGAAAGGTTTGCCACTTCTAGCTGAGTGGTTGTGAATCGCGCGAGCGACCTTTTCTTTACCTGTCCCGTTTTCACCTCTGATCAGCACGGAATCGTTTGATGGCGCAAATTTTAAGACCAGTCGGGCGACTTCGGCCATGGACTCAGAGACTCCCACCATCTGAACACTTTCGATCAGTTTTCGATTTTCTGAATGAGTTGAAATTGAAATGGGCTTTGTGCGGCGCTCGACCTCACGACAGGCTCTGTGGAGCAATCCAAGCAGCTTTGCATCGCCAATGTCCTTTTCGATGAAGTAAACGGCTCCTGACTCAAGCGAGCTATTGTGAGCGTCTATAGAGTCATCGCCTGAGAAGGCAAAGACCGTGAAGCCCGAATCCAACTGTTTGAGCTGCCGGATGGTTTCCGGACCGCCGACATCCGGCATGTGGAAATCGACGAGGGCTAAAGAGAAGGGGATGACCTTCTGGCGGACCAGGGCAACGCCTTCATCGCCGTTGGCAGCGGTGCGAACGAAGAAACCTTCGTCAGATAGGAATGCTGACATTGAAGCTCGAAAGCTCGCGTCGTCATCAATAAGCAATATGTTGTGTTGCACTCCTGTACCCCCGTCATTTGCTAGTAGTACAAATACAGTGCCTATACTTTGGGCGGTTATTTATGTTTAAAAATCATTAAGACCTCATTTAATGAGATCTGAGCTGCCTTTTGCGCGTATTGCAGGGTAAAAACTGCATGGTCGTTTTGTCCCTAGCAGAGTCGTCGAGTGTAAGTGTTTAATTGTAAGAGCGATTTTCTAATCTCTGGGTGGCGATTGTCCGCCACCTTAATGAAAATCTATTGGACAGCTTTTTGAGATCGTGGAGGTAGGTCTCGCTTGCTCGTGCCAATCTAATCGATTGATAAAATTCCTATAGGCGCATGTTCGCTCCTTGTGTGACGTCCGGTCGCAATCAGTGAGTCTCAGCTCGTTACTTCCGGCCTTGATAGAAGCATTCTGACACTCTTTTTCATTCGCTCTGGAATTTGAGTTAGCGTGAAGCCTCTGTGGTGGGCTAAGCTAGAAATCGTAGCCAACACGAAATTCTAAATTGGAAAAAAAGAATTTATTTTTTCCACTGTCTTTTTGGCCGGTGGCCTCGCTCAACATCGAATAGTTAAATTCCTGCCATTGACCGTACCAGAACAACCCGAAATTAATTTGCCTGCTAAACTGATACGTAGCTCCAAGAGATCCGTCGAAGGCGAATTGGCTTTGGAACTGGATATCATCAGCGGATTTCGACTGGGAAAAAGGAACTTGATATCTTAATAAAATTTGACTGCGCCATTTTTCAGAAATTTCGAAATTATAGTCAACACCGAGTGTCGCCATGTAAACTTCATGTTTTCGCACATCTGCCGTCGACACAGTAGGAAGTTGAACATAAGGAAGATCATGATGCTGTACTCCCGCACGAACATGATAGTGCGAATTTTTTTCTTCCGCTTTATTTATTCGATAAGTGGCCTCAAGACTTTGAGCTGTCCAATTAAAGCGACTGTTTGAAATAGCATTTGTCGAGGACTTTAGCTGTCCTGGATAGATAGCGTAGCTGGCATCAACGCCGTATCCATTTACCCATTCAGCTCCACCTCGAAGCGAAAAACTCGGACCCATCAAACTTGAATATTCCAGGCTTCTGGTTTCACTTCCATTCTGCGCAAAACTCAGGAACGTAAAGCCAGATCCCAAACCAATATAACTTTTGAGGGCGTGTTCATTTTTAATGATCGATTTTTCTGGCTCTTGATTTTCAGCATTTGGTTTTTCCGGAGTAGGCGCCAAAACAACACCCTCAGAAAGCGTTTCTGATTTTGCCGGAATAATTGAATTCGGATCAATAAAATAAATTTCGTTTTCAGTAGTTAGCCCAATGAGTCCTAGTGCTTTACCTTTTTCAATCAGCTCCAAAGAAAAAATGAGCTTTTGACCCGGATAAATCTGATTTAGATTTATTATCTTTGGATTAACTCTCTGAAGTCGTCTTAAGAAGCCATTTTTTTTGTAGATGGGTTTGAGTCCGCTACGATATAAAATCGAAGAAGCTACGTCAGATTTTTTAACGACATAAAAATATAAATCACCCGCAGCTAAGCTTTGTAAGCTTAGGCTCAAAGCAAAAAAAATTGCTAAGAATATTTTAATATATGAGCGCCGGGCAAATAACATAATAGACATTTCGGCATGTCTTTGAGTCAGATTGAGTCGAGATCGACGCTAAACATTCTCAACTTGAGACGAAATTAACTATCAAGACCTTAGTCAATTTGTCCGATATAGTTTGTATGCGTGTATTCGTCTCTTGTTTTTATACAAAATCGCTTTTTATAAGCGCAGTAATGGCATTGACCATTGGTTGTCAGCCGAAGGACCTCACTTTTGAAGTGTCGGGTTCTGATTCTATCAGTGGGTCCATATTGAACTTTTCAAGTATCAGTAGCGCATCAACAGAGCCTGGCGCCCAATCGACTTGTGTAGGCCAACTTGCATCTCTCTATTCATTGGACGCCCAAGGTAAAAAGGGCACTAAGTTGTTGGAAAGTGCCGTTGATAGTTCTGGAAACTTTTCGTTCAGTGGAGTTAGAAATCTAGGAATTGATGTAGCTAAAGATTCAGGAGTTACAAAATACGTTATTGAGTTTTCATGTGGATCATCAACGTATCAACGATTCGTCACCGGGGCTTTAGACCAAAAACTCAGTGATGGTACGACATTGATGGCCTGGGTTTCACAAACAGATGCATCTGCTTCAGTACGCACTCAGAGTGCACAAAGTTGGGCTGAGTTCTATCAAACTTTGGAAAGTGCAGGCTCTGTGACAGCAGCATTTTCTGCTTTGAATTCCAACACGACTTTAAAAGCAAAATTTCAAACTCTCTTTGGTGTTGACCCCGCAGTATTGAATGATGCCGTTCCAAAAGTAAAAACAACTGTCGTACCATCTTCATTTAGTGAGGAGGCTGGACAGGCGATGTCAGTCCAAGCGACTCATTGGTCATCCACCTACAATATTGCCTATGCTTGGAAAATTGGATCATCAACACTTTCAAATGCTTCTAATTTTACGTATACACATTCGGCCAACACCCAGGGTTCTCACACGATTCAACTTTTTATCGGCCAGAACAACGGATCTGGTGGCATTGATACAACTAAACCCTACACTCAAGAAACATTTCCGATCACGATTCAAAATTCTGTGCCGCCTTTAGCTCCGGGCATTTCAAGAATTACTTCGCAATATACGACAAGTCTTTCAGCGACAGTGCGAATTGCTACTGGGGCCTTGATTGATGGACGTCCTCAAAACTGCAAAAGCTTCTCGAATCTAGCTCTAGTTGAAGAAAGCTTTCCAGCAATCGGCATTGCTCCACTTCTGTCTTCTTCTTATGACATCGACTGTACAACGGCGACTCAACAGGATGTAAATGTGATTCTTTCCGGCACCGAAGGTGTTCGCGTGTTGCGAATGTGGGCTCGCGATGCTGCTGGAAATATTTCTTCAACTTCACAAGATGTTTCAGTTGTTTTAGATCGTATCAGTCCGTCATTGACGTTAACGAGTCTTCATGGTGGCCAAGTTGTGCGTGGCGGAAGTGTTACTGCTATTACATGGGCTGCGACAGAGTTAAATCCGGCAACAAATCCTATCACTCTTGACTACACGCTCAACAACGGCAGCACATGGACGACAATTGCAGCTTCTATTGCCGACACAGGTACTTATAGCTGGAGTGTTCCAGCCGTTGATTCGGCGGCGGCAAAAGTTCGCATTACGATGATTGATAAAGCCGGTAATTCGGGATCAGTGGTTTCGGCCAGTCTATTTGCAATTGACTCGACCGCACCGACGGTTGCAATTTCTGCTCCAATCGCCGATGCGACGATGATTTTAGCCTCGAGTGTTTCAAGTTTTACCTTCAGTGGAACCTGTTCGGAAGCAAATCAAACCGTAACTCTCACAGGTTCGGTTTCGGCTGCCGCTTCTTGCATTGGCGGCACTTGGACAGTGGCTATTGATTTGTCATCATTGCCCGACGGCTTGCTGTCTGTGACAGCAAGCCAGTCTGATGTGGCTGGAAATGTGGCAATAACAGCGACCCGCTCTGCCATCAAAGACACGACATCACCAATTATCACAGTGACTACACCAAATACTCTTCTTGGCAACGGCACAACTACAATTTCTTGGCAGACCACGGAACTTAATGTGCCATCCGGTGCGACCTTTGCGGTTTCTGTTTACGACGGCTCAAACTGGATAAACGTCGGGACGAAACCTGCGATTGCAGGAAGTAATTCGAATTATACGTACACTTTATCAAGTTTATCCGTACCGAACGTCGAATCTACCACTTCTAAGGTTCGCGTTGTTCTCACGGATGCCGCAGGAAACTCGACGACATCGGAATCCAATGTCTTTGCCATCGACAATTCGCCTCCGACCGTCTCTGCCTTTATTCTGAATAATGGGGTCGCAACGACCGGCACGAATTCGATTCCTGTGGCCTTTTCTTCTCAAAGTAATACTGGAGGAGCAAAAATCACTCACTTTTGTTTAAAATATAATTCGGCAACCACCCCCGCAGCGAATGACAGCTGCTGGAACCTCCTCTCGAGGAGCGACATCAACGTGACTCCGGCAACAAACATCAGTGTTTCCAATTTCTACTTTTCGGTCGGATTTTCGGCCCTGACTTACAACACGTATGTGTGGACGATGGATGAAGTCCAACAAATTTCCGCGCCCGCCAGTGCTAGTATTACTCTTCTTCCGGGAACTCCGCCCACTATCACGGATGTCATCGTTGCAAATCAAAATGCTCCGGCGCTGCCTCTCACATCAGATAAAATGACGTTTTCACTTGGCTCTGATGTCTATATCTACTGGAACGTGAGCGATGTGGAAGGTCTTGCCGCGAACTCTGTAAAAATCGAATATAGCTTCAATGATACCGATTGGGTGACTGTTGCCACCGGCTTGTCAGAAATCTCGCAAACAGGGTGCACATTGCTGGCTAGTAGCAATGGTTGTTATAAGTGGACTGCAGGCGCACCATCCGATGATGGTACTGGCACACCAGCAATAACTGCCGACGATGTTTCCTTTAAAATTAGGATCACTGCGAAAGACTCAAGCAACATGTCTGCCACTGGGACTTCGGTCAACGTGAATAGTGGTCGATTATTCCTGATTGGCGGAAACACTAATCCGGGCTTGAACGGTTCGAGCAGTTCTGCAGTTTTCATGGTGAACTCCAATGTTGATTCTGTTTCCAATGCCATTGTTTCCTTAACCTCCAAAGGCGAGTTATTTTTTCTCGATTATTCAAGGGGTCTTTTATATGTTTCACCGACTAACGGGGTGCAGACATTGTTAATGCCGATCAACAGTTCTTTCGGCACAGAAAATGGGCCTGTCTCAACTGCTTCGCTTAAAAGTCCCTACAAAATTGCAATGGACTATGCTGACAATATATATATTTTTGACTGGGATCGAATTCGTAAAATCAATACCAACGTTTCTCCGATGACGATCAATACAATCATTGGTGGGGGCTCAAATATTGGAATGGCAACTATGGCAGCTAGCGAAATCCAGATCACTCCAACGGATTTCGGGACTGCGATCAACGGCGCAGTATTACAGGTATTAGGCAATGGTGATATTTGGTTTAGCACGGAGCCAAGTGCTGCACAAACCACCAACCGGAAGCGCGTGCGCCAATACAAGAAAAGTGATGGCAATGTCTACAGTTACAACATCAGTGGCACGGGCAATAGCGCATACGCCAGCTTGGATCTAACCAACTCGACAACAACGATTAGGAATTGGGCACTAGCTTACGATACCAATAGTTTTCAAATAAATAAATTCATTGTGAATTCCGCAGGCCCAGCAGCTTCTTGTACTCAATGTGGATTGAGTGCTGTGGATCCGGTAAATTTAACGGCCCAAACCCCACATCCTCCGACCGCCGGAAGCGCTGCATTTACATCTTACTATACCGGTATGGATGGAAAGATATATTATATCTCCAACGACACCACAAGAATCTACAAATATAACACCGCTACCAATACCGTATCTGTTGTCTACGGCACTTCGGCTGGAGGTTATTGCGCAGCCGGGACTGCGGCCACTTCTTGTACAGCATCGATAGGTGGGTTGTTTGTCAATCGTCAGGGGAAGTTATTTGTAGTTGATAATAACTTGGTTCGCACCATAGACGACAATCTTTTGGTCCAAGATGTTTTTGGACAGAGCCTGAGTTATGGTCACAATACCTTGGCAACAAATGCTCGGTTCAAAGAAGTCTCTTCAATTGGGGTTTGGTACGACTCGGTCCTTTCAAAAACCAAAGTTATTGCAACAGATCGATATGGCTACAGGCTTAAAGAGTTTGCAATCGGCGGCGAAATTAGAAGTATTGCGGGAACTGGGGTCAACTTATCTCCCAGTAAGTCTGTTGATGCGGCAACACAGCCAGTGACGACATCTGGGGCTAATGGCTCGGCGAACAATGCGCACCTTATTGTGGATCCGGCCGATGGAACCATTTATAAAGGTTTTGGCAGCAACCAAAATTATAAACTCCAGCGAGGTGTGCCGGATACTTGGCAAAATATGGTATCTGTAGGATCGGGGCCTTTTGTAAACATGGATAGTGATGCGTTGGTGGGCTCACCCATAACTGCGGGGAACGTGACTTTCGGAAACTATTCGACTACCGCTTTTTTAGGAATGAGTTCTGGCTCAATGCTAATGCTCGATCATGACTATGATAGCGCAGCCACACAACATCGTGGCGGAGCGATCCTCGAATATGATCGAGCCAATATCACGCTTGAAAAAATTGCTGGTAAATATGGTCAGCCGAATTCATCCTTTTCCTTCTGCGCAAACGGTACGTTGCCAACATCCTGTGTAGGTTACTATTCCCTGATGAACCCCGGTACTGGCTACACGAATGCTCATTATGACGCGTACCTTGACGCCTGGATCATTGCGACAGTGGGCTCGACGGCAGTTCGCATACTTAAAAAAGGTGCGAATATGTCCACATTGGTGAACGTGTCCGCAGGTATCCGCTCACTTGCCTACAACCGCGTCGGAGGGGCCTCTCCCTCTAAACAAAAACTTTGGTACTGCTCGACGACGGGAGTATTGCGCGAATACGATCTACTGACGGGAACCGAAACGGCGCTCAGTTGGAAGATTTCCAATATGACATGCTATAACAACTATTTAATTTATTCTCCGGAACGAAATAGCCTCATATTTCCGGTCAAACAAAATGGTCTTGCTGGCATCGGGGAGTACATGTTGCCCTGAGACTCCGTTAAAAAACTAAACGACATTTCCATTAAGACACCGAACTCAAAGTTTGCATGGGCGTACTCCGCGTCGCCCGTAATTTTTTTTCACCCAATCAAATTTGCTATTTGTTTCGACGGTTTGCGCATTTGGCACAAACACCCCGTTTCCTTGAATGTAGGCACCGGGTTAAAAGGGGCCAATTTCATCGGTGCACAGGTCCCATAGGGACCACGCTTTGATCTTCAGTGAGCGTAATTTGCCGATAGGTCGAAAATAGGAGCTACCGTCGCCCTAAAACTTACGATGAGTATTTTGATATTTCGACGAATTAGATCCTTTTACCGTAGGCACATTAAAAAAACGCGGAGAACCCCAGTTTGAACTGCGCGATTCATAAATCACCTTGGCTTGAGATTTCCAGATCCAATCTTGCAGGGTATCGAGCTGACCAGTTGACGCAAAAGCGATGACGATTCCAGTAATCCAAATAAAAAGTTTTTCGAGATTCATGGGTATTCCTTTTTGTTAGTAGATCGATTTTGTGATTTTAAGTCGTTGAATGATGTTAAAAACATGGGCTTGTCGCCACGGTTTCCCATGCCGAGTTTTAAATTTTTTGCCGTCCAAGTATCGAGCGATCTCCGTTGGGGTTCTTCCGGTCTGCCGCTGTTTTTCAATAATTTGAAGTATTGGATACTCGCGAGGGTCTTTTTGCAGGCGGCCTTCGAGGTAACAAAAGCCATACGCTGGCGGCGCAGAGTTTTTAAAAGTCTGCCGTTGATTTTCCAAAAACTTGACGGACTTATTTGCCCTGAACGTCACTTGTTGTTTTACGAGTTGCCGATGGACGCTTGTATAGGCTAAATTCAACTGTGCAGCGATTTCTTTAATTGAGTGACCTTGCTCGTAAAGGGCCTTCAATTCGGGGTTTTCTTGGGAAATTAGGTGGACCTGGATTTCAATGAAATCATGCACTTGACTGAGATTGCAGGTGCTTGGAAGATGCCTACCAAATTTTCCTATAAGCAAATTTCATATTTCTTAGCCCTATCGAAAGTGTTTTTTAACACCCGGCATTCCGCTTTAGTGTTGCTTTGGGACTGGACTCCCTCCTAGAATTCCTGAGTCTATGAAGTGTTTGTATATTTTAATCATAATGGGTTTGGTTTCTGAGGCGTCCACGTTATTTATCGGAAATGGCGGCGAAGTATTTAGACTTGGTCAGACATATTTTGTTCGCGATTTAGTGGAAGCTAGCGTACATCACGATCCTTATTTTCATTGCTCTTTGACCTCTGAAATTGAAGCGAAGTTGGATTTAAAAAAACTAGATCAAATTGGCATAGACAAAACCCTTTTGGCGCAGAAATTATGCGACCTTGATTTTGTTTACCCAGGTTTTTCCCAAGTTTTTGTATCATCTTTGAATTTTCATTCTTGGACATTGATAGATGAAACTCTTGGACAATTGCCTGATGACGGTCCCCTTTTAAATTTAAAATTCGGAGCAAGAAAACAGCTGGCCAACAGAACGCTTTTTAATATCCGGATTCAGGCGCAAATATGGCAGCAGTTGAACCCTGAAAACAAAATTGCTTTAATTTTCCATGAAGTTATTTTTTCACTTTTGAAATTTAGTTGTGATGATCTCGAGTGTACGACTAACACACAATCTGCGCGGGTGGCTCGCGAAATTACGGGACTACTGTTTAGTAAGGCGACCTACTTTAATAATGATAGCAGGCTCAAGCTGCAAACGATTATGCTTCTTTCATTTAATTCTAATATCGTTGATATTAAAGACTGGCTGAAGCCAAAGATCGTTCGGTTTACAGGGTACAATAAAGACGGAATACTGCTATTTAAATCCGAGATGCCCTCAACTGTATCAGTTGCTGAATTTGTAGATCACCTATGCGGCGAATATAGCGAGCTTTCAGGTGCAACCGGCTTGTCTGTTATGATTATTGACACCAAAAACTTTTCACTTTCATCTGTGTTTTACAATACAAGATATGGAAAAGAGTCGGGAATCAAAATCAGTCAAAGTAAGAACATTCGATCCATTTTGATTAGATCTATTAGAGATAATTTAGACTGTTCAAATAAAGTGAAAAAAGCTGTAGCTACTTATTAAGGTCGTTGTTTTTCTGGAGCCATCGGTCGATGGGAAATAATTGTGCATTAAATTTATAGACAGTGTCGGCTTCTCCAACCGACATGATTTTGTTTATTTTCTGAATGAACTTTCTAATTTCAAGACGAACTTTTTCCATCTGATGGGAGTTTCCATTAAAGACGAAGGAGGTGACATCGCGAGATTCGACAGGCAGGTGTTCGACCGCTCGAGCTGCCAATTTTAAACCATCTAAGTGGGCTTTTCGAACGGAGCTGCTAGGAATTCCGTCTGTTGTGTGCCAATGATTCGTTGTAAATACAAATCCACCGTCAACACGTTTTAAAAATCCAAAGCCTTCTAAAACTTTGATTCCTTTTTTGACCTTGGATTCAGATAGCCCTAATCGAGGAGCAATATCTTTGGCTGTTTTTGGGGCGACTTCTAACTGAAGAATATTTAATATGGCGAAGTAGTACCAATTTTCAATCAAGCATTGAGCATCCTGAGAAAGGAGAAAAACTTTTCTTTCCTCGTCACGTTCGATCAGTCCAACAAAACGTTTCTGTTGATCCTTTTCAAGAGTCAGTCGCTCTAGAATTTTTTTTCCCAATTGCGGAGAAAGATCGCGCTTGCGATTTATCAAATCAGACAAAGAACCAAATCCAAGCCCCATTTTCCTTGAGTAAGCTCGGAGTGAATACCTTGGATTTTTCTTTTTAATTTCAGATAAGTCCCGTTTCAAAATTGAGATGATTTCTTGCTTCCACATGGGAATCGTCATTTCATTGATTGGGTAAAAATTCAACCACTATGCTCATATTGTAATGCAGTTCGGAATCTCTGATTTCCGATACTGCTTCTACACCATGAAGAAGACCTTCGTTAATAGTTTCTATAATATTCATAACGTCGGACAAAGCGAGTGAGTCGACTTTTATCGACTTCCTAAAATTCAATGTATTTTCTTCGGCAACTAACTTGCGACCAGTAGAAAGAAAATTACCTAACCTGCGGCACCGTTCAAAAAAAATAATTTTTTGCCTGGCCAGCATGTCTAAATTTAAGTAGGCGACAATTTCGCACAGCAATTTATCAGAGGTAGTATATTTTTCATTCATGATTTTGGACATTGTAGATGGGCTGACTTGAACATCGCGTGCAAAGGCTCGAAGCGAGTAATTACTGTTTTTCTCCTGCCGTTGGATCAGTTGTTGTTTTAGTGCACTGGCCAAACCATACGACAACATCGGTTTTTTAGACATAAAAGACGCTCCTGTTTTTTGTCATTATGTCGTTTGTACCAGGGTATTGCTAACTGTTTAGGTTCTTATTCGATATAATCTGTTCCCGATTTTTCGGGAACAGATTCAGCAAAGCTATTTACTTAAGATCTAAGATTAACGCTTCACCTGGCAATAATTTGACCAGCACGTAACTGAATATGAAACACACCAAGTGAGCTGCCTAAGTTTGTTTAAATGTTTTTTTATTTAGAAACGGTTTCGAGGGGCCACGCTGGTCTTGAATCCACTTTCCGTTTTACAATACTAAATTTTAATCAGTATCGTTTAGACATATAAGCTAAAGGGGACAAAATGAAGCGGGATAAATCAATGTCAAAACGGGGATTTTCTCTGATCGAAACTTTAGTTGTAATTTCGATTTTGGGTGTGGCTTCGGTAGTTGTCGCTCAAATGGTCTCTCTTCTTTTAAACGCTCAAACTATTTATAAAAATTTTGAAGTGGCACAAGAAACCAAGGGGATTATTTCAGCGCTGCTGACGGATTCCGAATACTGCGCGCTCAGTTTTAACGGGGCGACGATCGGGGCTACATTACCAGATAAAATCGTGAGTAATGTCGATTTAAAAACTGTAGACTCAACGGGTGCCCTAAGCGCAACTAGCATTATAACGAGTGGTTATAAAAAAGGGAATCTAACCCTAAACACGATAGAGCTTTGGGCAACGCAGTTACTTGCTCCAACACGATACCTTGGAGAAATACGCATGAGATTCATTCCTGACGCCGGAGGTGTTGAACTAGTGCGATCACTGCCTATTTTCATTCAAGTCAGCGGTACAAATTTGAGTTCGTGCAGCCGCGTCCTGATGTCGCCCAATGATAACATGACCAACGGTATTTATTCTCAAGATTGTGATAACTTCGCTAGTACAGGATGGGGAACCAAAAGTGCGTGCATCGAAGATGGTCGCTGGCACAGAGTGTATTCACACTCAAACACTGGCGCGGCGACTTACGGAACGTTAGCAACCCTTACTAGTCATGCCGCTCGAGGCGCCTCCATAAAAGTGCAATCTACAACAGCGATGTCCGGCCTTTCACTCTATTATGCCAACTGCGAAGACTTTGGTACTTACTTGGGCGTCGGCCTTTGCCGCACGCCCAGCGTGAATGGCATACCCACATGGGGAGCCGGCAGTACACCCACATCCGTTAGTGTTTTAGCTTCAAGTCAGTTTTGGTTTACTAGCGGAATTTTACTCTATAGCAAGGACGACCCATCCCCCAGTGCACCTTATGCTCCCGTTGCGCCCCAAACAGTTAATATACCAATGGATTGGTATATTAAATACTAGGTTTGAAATTTTCCATTCCAATACTTTGCAATTCTAGGTGATATTTTTTTCCCATTAAGAAGATCTGAAATTCTATTGGGATTGGTATTTGATTTTCAAATCTTAAAAATCAAAAGTAGTTTTCGGTATTCTTTTTGATCTGGAAAAATCTGCAGGTTGTGAGCGTTCGCTTAATAGGTGAGACTGACTACCAAATATCTATAAACCTGCTTCTGGCAAGTTTATTTATGTCCAGATTTCAGGTTCTCTTCACTCATCCTTGGTGAAACAAATGTCAGTGCCTCGCAAGCAAAAAAAATGTGACGGCTTCAAAACGAGACATATTTTTAAGTGAAATTTTCTTATTTAAGAACAGACTAAAGTAATTAAGTTCAATTACCGAGAAATTCTAGCGTCGTTAAGAAAGAACTGCACGTTGGAGGGGATATGGTTTTGTTTGCAAGACTTTTTATTTCTTTGCTTTTTGCTTCAGGCTTTAAGATCCATGCGCAAGATTTAAACTTAAGTTACCCAAGCGCGGCGAATTCTCAATCTGTGACGGTTGACTTTTCCACAGCTAAAATAGGGCCTCCGATGCAGAATGGGTATTCCGGTACAATCATTGTCGACAGTACCCACAAAATTCATGTTAAATGTGGTACTACTCCTTGCGAGACATTCAATGGCTCCCTGCTGTTACAAAAGTATTTATGGCTCCCGTTTATTTCCTATCGAGCAACTTTGCACTTTGATCCTCCTGCTATATCAGTTTCAGGTACTATTTCAGGCTCTATCGGATCATCAGTACTTAGCGAGTATAATAAAGTGGGTTTATATGTTAATTCTTCGAAGTTTTTTGAGAAGGATGCTCCTCCGGCATCATTTTCCTATCCTTTCTCGTACACCGCACCCAGTGGAATAAACTTATTAAGTATGATGGGGACATTTCCGCAAACAATTGGTGGAACAATGGGTGATGTTAATTCCTACTTTTATTTAGGTTTGAATACGCTTACGTGGTCTACAAAAAGTAATTTAGATTTGTCCATAGGAGAAATTTCAATTCCTTTAGCGAACACTGAAGCAGATGAGGTGTCTTCCATTTCTCCAGAAAAAGAGTTCCAAATGGATGTCCCTGTATCAGCAACTGGAATTGAATCCGGAGACACTCGCAGTGTAAACGTAACTTTAGAAATCGGCTCTCAAAAAATTCAAAAAACCATCGCGCTTTCAGAGCTGGGAGCGACCGCGAAAGTGGTTTCGTTTTTGGTAACTTTACCTACTGATGATGTTGGTGATCAAACTATCTCAGTCAGCATTGACCCTCTAAACGCGCTTGGGGAAACGAATCGAACAAATAATGTGCTTAGCGAGGCCGTGCATGTTTTATGTAATGTATCGGATAAAGGAAAAGAGGTCCCTTGGTTTTACCAATCGCAGCCACCGTGGGGCGGGCAAGTTTACGCTAACTTAGCTCCAAAGAAAATGTCTCAAAAAGGTTGTTTGGTAACGACCCTAGCTATGCTTTTTAGCCATTATGGAATTGATACGGCTGTTAATGGTTCACCCATGACACCGGAGTGGGTAAATAAAGGATTAAACAACACTTACGGCTATCCGGCGCTAGGACCTAATTATTCAACGTACAATGGTTACAGTCCCCAAGGTGATGTTCAACCAAATGGGGCCGTCTTATTTGCTAGAAATTCGTACGTTAATAAATGCATTCAAAATGGCGGCACCGCTAGTGCGTGCGACGCTGAATCAAAAAAGAAAGTTTCTTATAAGCACCGTAAAGATGTCTTTACTGCTGTTGAGCGAAAGTTTGTAAATAAAGAACTTTGCAGTGGCAATCCTGTTATTTTAAAAGTGCCTTCGATCAGTGCGCCGAATAATCCTGCAGCCAATCACTTTGTTTTGGCTATTGGGATGAAAGTAAATAAAGAAGGTATCACACAATATACTGTAAACGACCCAAGAAATTCTGACGGAAAAGGTATTTCCTTGAATGAAACTGATACAGAAATTCGTGGATACCGATTGTATCGACCAACTGATGATCCATCTATGGTATTTTTCCATTTAGGTGGCGATGCCGAAATGATTGTTATAGATCCTTTGGGGCGACGTTCGGGTCGCAACCCATTCACCCAGCAATCCTATACAGAAATTCCTGGCGGAACTTATACTGGCCCAGAATTCATCAGCTCTCTTGATGATCCAAATGATTTTACAACCCTTGAAAGTTATTTCGAAGGAATGCAGCCTATCTCCGGTCAATACCAAGTTCAAGTTTTTGCTAAAAGTAATACGAACTATCGCCTAACTCAATATAGCTATGATACTTCGGGGGCTATCAACGGAATTATCGATAAGCAAGGACCTCTGGCTTCCGGCTCATCAATAGTGATTCCAGTTGAGCATTCGGAAAAGGCTCTTCCATCACGATATGCCGACTTGAAAATCGATAAAGCCATTTTTTTTGATACCCGTCATAAAGACATGGCTTTTATATCAGGACAAATCAGTCCATCTGACAGTCACGCTATTTTTTCTATTGAGCGATTTGTTCAAATCAAAGTAGGCTCATTCGGAAAGTCTATTGATCGTCGACATCTTCGAAAGACCAAAAAACGAGGACAGACAATCTATTCCTATAGTTCATGGGGAAAAAACGGGATGCTTTTTGATTTAAATGTAGATACAGGTGAGTTTGATCTTTTTATTGGTAACGTTCCGTTGGATACTGGTGACACAGATATAACCACTGATATAATGATTCAAGCAGATGATGTTATCGCTAATAACTTAGTTACTTTTAAACAAATTAGAAAGAAAAAACACCATGGAAAATAAAGCCGCGATATTTAGAATTGTTATAGTTGGCATTATACTAACTGGCTTATCTAGCGTGGCGGAGCCAGAAGGTAAGAATATAGCGTATAAAACAGCTAAGCAAAAAGGTGTGATAAAGCCTGCTGAAGTTTTAAAGCTTGAGACTCAGGAAAAAGATATTCCCAAAGATTGGGTTGAGCTGGACACTAAATACTTTAGTGTATCATATCCAAAGTGTTTTATTGTTGAGCCAGAAGGCGAAGAAGACGATCTTAAGTTAGCAACTGATGTTGTTTTAAAAAGACAAAATAATTGTCCTCAATTTAAAGAAAACTGGAATGAGTTTAATTGGCTAAGTATGCGGTATACTCTGCGCAAGGCCGAGAAGATTGGCCCTGAAAGTTCTTTCACCATAGTTTCTCCAGTATTTCGTCAAAAAGCAGAGGTGAACCAATCTGAATCTTATATTCTTGTTGGGCTTCGGGATGAATATGATGAGAAATCTAAAAAATATACATACGAAATTCGGTGGCAAATTATTATAAAATGCAAAAACAAGGTCTTTTTTGCGGGATTCACCGTACCCAGCGGTGAGCCATCAATAAATCGGGTAAGCACAAGCGACTACAGTATTCCGGAAGACTTTAAAGAAATTATTTCCACATTTCAATGTAAAAAATAATGTAATCACATGAACAGCAAATCAACGTTCTCAAGAACTATTATAATTGGTATTATACTAACTGGCTTATCCAGCGTGGCGGAGCCAGAAGGTAAGAATATAGCGTATAAAACAGCTAAGCAAAAAGGTGTGATAGAGCCCGCTGAAGTTTTAAAGCTTGAGACTCAGAAAAAGGATATTCCAAAGGACTGGATGAAGCTTGATAACAATTACTTTAGCGTATCGTATCCAGAATGTTTTAAATTTGAAGCGCTAGGCGATGTTGATGATCCTAAAATGGCAGCTGAAGTTATATTAAAAAGAGAAAGCAGTTGTCTCCAATATAAAGAAAATTGGAACGAATCTAATTGGCTAAGTATACAGTATACTTTGAGTCCAGCAAAGACGATTGGTCTTAAAAGTTCTTTCTTAGGAGTTTCCCCAGTATTTCGTCAAAAGGCAGAAGTGAATAAATTAGAGTCGTTCGTTGTGGCAGGACTTATGGATCACTTCGATGAAAAGACTAAATCGTATGTTTACGATATCCGTTGGCAAATTATTATAAAATGCAAAAACAAAGTATTTTTAGGAATTTTTTGGACTCCCCCTGGCCAGGCATCCGTAGATCGGGTAAACGCCAATGACTATAGTATTCCAGATGATTTCAAAGAAATTATTTCCACATTTCAATGCAAAAAATAAAGTGATGACATGAACAACAAATCAACGTTCTCGAGAATTGTTATAACTAATATTCTGCTAATGGGCTTCTCTCGATTGCATTTGTGTTTTCAAACTTCGTCTAAGAGTTTTTCGATTTCTCATTTTGATACAGCGTTAATTACCTAGTTCTTCTCTATATTTAAACATTTTTGGACTGGGTGGCTTATTGCACCTTATGTATGTGTGGGGGAGAAATGAGCAAGTTTAAAGTTAGAGAGGTCTTATTTTGTTTATTGACTGGGTTTATTTTAATCAGTTGTAGTGAGCGAGTGCGTTTCACCGAACAGGCTGAAGCTCCCGTTCCGGCAATCGTGGCGTCCGCGCGGGCGGTACCACCAGCCAAGACTCCAAGGGCACCAGCCAATACTCCAAAGGTACCAGAAGCTCCCCCTGAGCCTTCGCAAACAGAGCTGTGTCAACAATTCATCGATTCGGCTAAGTCGATAGACCAAACATCTATAAAAGATTTCACTATAAATGGCTCGGTAGATAATATCTCAATTGATTCGGCACGAGATGTTTTTATAGATTCGTATTCGGGACAAGGCTTAGTCGTTAAATCTGCAATTTCCATTAGCTCGATATTGAATAATTCGGGTAAAATATTTATCAATGCCGAAACAATTGATTTTATTACCAATCACAAGAACGGATTTCTGTGCACGGTGGCAGATAATATCGGGGTTATAGACGGCGTACACGGCGGTTTTATGGCTAAAGGAAAAGAAATCAAAGAATTGAAAAATGTTACGTCAACCAGTGAACTCAAAATTGTGGGTCGAATTATAAATTTAAACATAGTCACGGCTTCGATGAATTTATCGGTCGATTCGATTGATACGGTATACTTTGTATCTGCGTCCTCTCAAATACGAGCCAAATTGATTGGCACAATTGATAAGGTCAGCGCACCTTTACATCTATACGAAGCACATGTTGATAAAGTGACGAACAACACGTCCATAATATGTCTTCACGAAGGAGCTATTATCAATAATCCAAGTGGAAATGTCTCGTCGAATTGCGAAAGTCCCTAAAATCAGTAGTCGAAGTCCTCTTTTACATTAAAAGACGCTCCAGAACTTCCGTCTAAGATAGGAGCAATGGAACCATTGTGACCGGCACAGCAAGGTGATACCAATTTTGTTTTTCCGCTACCGTCTATATTAGATCTAAACAGATCATAGCGACCGAAGACCTCTGTATCGGCTAAATAGAAAACTTTCGAACCGTCCGGCGATAATTCAAAACTGGTTATAGAAATCGTCACCACTCATTGATCCTTAACATTCTAATCACTGACCTTTTTGACCTTGGTCCAGTGACCGACAACTTGATGCCTTGTAAACTTGAGCCTTCCTAAAAAATGATACGACGTAAATTAATCGAGGAGGATTATGGGATTTAGTCTCGAAACTAAGGTAATTATATTACGAGCGGGCAAAGAATTTATTAAATTCGGGGACCCCTTTGAATTTGTCGCCACTATTACTATTGAAAATGGAATTGCTCATGTACAAGCAGCGCTAGGACAACTGCCGTCCTATGATCTACAGAATTTTTTCAATTCCCTTCGCGATTTAGGCGTCACTAAAATTATTTGGGAACGAATCAAAGGAGTGAAAACTAAAATCTTAGAATTCGATCTCACCTAAAAATTCCGCCCAAGGAAAGCCTTACCCTGTTTACATTGTAAAAGCAAAAATTTCATGGCCTCTTGCCGATGACATCGTATTTATGTCAGTCTCTTTTTCTCAAAGGAGATACATATGAAATCAATTTTAATAATATTTGTTTTATTTTTTAGTTCACCACTTTGGGCATGGTGGGCAGAAAGAGCTGGTTGTCGAAGTCAGAATTTTCCTTCTAACCCGAATGTCATTACCTACACTTCAGTGGATTGGGTCGTCGGGCCTCAAGCTCAAGCGGTTTTGCGGCAGACGACTCGGCTTGAAAATGCGTCGCCAAACGTACTTCTTGGGGAAACTCAGTACGAGAAATTTGCATTCTTCACAGAGAAACGAAAAATTAACCCGGATCAGAGTATTTTTGCCGGGTTATTTGGTACGCCTTACTATGAAGGGTATGCGTTGAATAGTGGAACACTCTATACCGACCGAGGTGCTGCCAAAATGGCCCGCGTTGATGTGACATTTACAAAACGTTACAGCGATGGTGAACCTCATGATGCGCGCGTGGATATCTATGTACGCGAGAATGCAAATTTACCATGGACGTTATCAGAATCTTATAATGACTGCCATGTTACGGTGGTTCATTAGTTTTTTGCGAAAAAGAATTATTGAATAGGGCAAAGATGGAATCTTTCTATACCTATTACAATCTTGATCCAATTTATCCAGACAAGGTTCTGACCGAATAACAAAAATTAATTTAACTTTAAAATTAGATTTCTCTTTTTTTCCAGCCCAATCTGAATGACCTTGGGAATGAAGAGAACTCTTCGGAGCTATCCTTTAACCCTTCTTCGCATATTTCTAATACTATCTCTAAAGCCCGTCCTGGCCTTCGCTCTTCACTCTTCCAATCCCATCCCGACATTAACGTGTTTGCTAGGAAATTGATTTGTTCCATAAATAAGTTATTTTGCTTGGGATACTTTTCATATATGGCATAGATATTTTTAAACCTCGTATGTGAACTTGATATGATATTCTTTGAGTTTCCTTTCGCCACCTCGTCCGAAGATGACAATTTCTTTAATAAAAGATTTTTAGGTGTAACAAAGTCTTCAATATCAAGACTCATATCGCAAAGTTTAAGAAATGACCGAGCAGTAGCCGGTGTAACAAAGCCTTGAGACTCTCGTCTTTTTTCTCGCTCATACGCGACATCGTCAACCAGTTGCACTTCGTCGCTTAAAATCTCATAGAGGGCATCTTCAGTTGTAGCCTCTTGGGTTAAGAAATTAAAGCATCTATCGAGTATCCCGTATAGGAAAGAGTGGTATTGGATATCCATTGCGGTGATAAGAGAAATAAAAACATCCCAACTCTGTTCGGTCTTACTGAAAAGAATGTAGTTGTCTATTTCAAAAGTTAGTCTTGATTCAATTATTTTTTCGATTTGAGGACTTGCTTCGCAATTTTCCTCGAGCCAATCCGTTTCAGCGACCCAAGCTAGGGTCGAAAAGGCCATTACAAGGAACTCTTCATCCATTTCAATTATTTTTTCAATCGCTTTATCAAGACCTATTTCCGATAAAATTTCTAACCAAGTTCCAAATCTATCGGCATCAAATTTTTCATCTGCTCCGGCTCGATTTGATTTCCAAAGGTCTTCTTCAAAAATGGCTTCAATCTGTTTGGTGTTCGCAAAAGCAATTATTTCACCGGAGTCTTCCAGCCCAATTTCATTGATCCATAGGACTAACTCAGCAGCGGAAGCATTGCGAACCCGTTCAGGAAGTAACGGGTCATTAAGTAGAACTTTGATAAGAGGGATTGAGGACTTAGCTTTTATTTCTGACATTTGAGTTACCTAAAGCATTTTTTTCCAATTTAAAGAAAAAGTCAATTGGCTCAATTTGATGGAAACATCGAGTGAAATTTAATCGACCACATTAATTGAAGCCACCGGGCATTTCAATTCACCGCGTTTTACATTCATTAAGCGACCATAGTCATCTACGCTGAGCGTGCTGGCGCTGGTTTTGTTTTTCATTTTGTCGACGCGTTCTTGGATTTGGGATTTGACGTTGGAATTAAAAGTCTTTCCGCCGCGACAGATTTTAATGATTTGCTCGCTAGTATCGCCGACATAGGGATCAATCATATCACACATGAATTGTGCGGATCCTAAGTAGTCTTTTGAAGCTTTGTAGTATAAGTAGCCTTCTTGTAATTGCTGGCAGGCGATTTCGTGCTGACGCGATCCACTTGGTAATGCTTTGATTGTCAGGTTAGCCAATTTTGATAGTGAGCCCAAATCCTGCGTCAGTGCTTTGTCCATTTCCTCTGCAGATTTTTTAGGTTCGTTTTTTACCGCTGTCTTGTTGTCTTTTGTTAATTGGAATGTTCCCTTTTGCAGAAGTTTTAAGATGTCCGTGAATTTGCTTAGCGATGTTCTATGCATATCCATATTGTTGTCCAGCCAAGCATAGACGGGAGACTTTCCTGTCGAAACTCCAAAGATCGTGTTGGCCCGGAATAAGCTGGCTTTTAATTCCTGTAATCGCTGATCAAGTTCACTTCGGATATACACGGCATCTGGTCTGGACATTTCTTTTAGGACTTTGACAACGCGACTGAGAGAACTTTTTTCCGATTTTAGTTTAACGTACTGTGCATTCCATATTTTGTATTCATCGTTTTGAGACAATTGTTTTTCTACTTCGACAATTTCCTGATTTACCAGTTTTTCTGAATAAACGATGATTTCGTAAATGCGTTTAACAAATATTTTAGTCTCTTCCGCACATAAAGGGACAGATTTGTCGGCATCCAGAGAATCACCCATCGCTTTGGCGGCGAGAACGCCCAAGCGATTTCGGGATTTATTAAATGCCAAATACAATTCATCGTACTCGGCTTGAACTTTGGGATCTACCGTGCCTGATCCGAGCGTAGTAATTGTCGAGGCATCTGAAGAACTTGATGTCGTGTTCAATTTACTGACTTCGACTGCGGTTTCCAGATTTCTAACGACGCTGGCTGGAAAGGTTTCTGTGTCTTTACTTTTCTTCGCCATCGACGAGCCCACCAAACAAATCCGTTCTTTGTCTTCGCTCGCAGCAACTACTTTGGCGTTATAGAAATTTAAATTGTATTTATCATCGGCGATTTTTGATTCCACATCCGCGACATATTTTTCAGTTTGGTACTTGTACTGCATGATCGAGGTCAACGTTGATGACGACGAGTTATAGCGTGCGCGGAAGGCTTCAATATTTTTAAACAAGTTGCCTTCGATGTCATTGATGCGGCCGTCTTCACCCAATTGCAGGAAATCAATTTTTTGTTTTACTTTTACGAACTGACACGTGTTTTGCAAAACCGCTTTTCTGACTTCACTACTGCTAATGTCAATTGAGTTTGCTTTGATATATTGATCAAATCCCTTGATGGCCGAGGATGCGTAAACACCTCCCATCAAGGCAAGCTTTGTCGCTATGCCCACCGCTGGGTTCACTGCCGCAAAGGCTAAACCAATCGGGGCCAAGTTACTAAAGATGTCACTGACCGCAACTAAGCCTTTGCCAATTGAAGTTTGGCTAGACGTGCAGTTCTTGTTCAATAACTTATTATTCGATAAATTATTTGCGATGTTCGTTACCCCGGTTACGGCATCTTGAATGGTGCGCTCGATGTCCTGTGAACTTGTGCTGGCTAACAAATTGGGATCAGCTTGCAACTGTTTTAATTGCGTGACTACATTTCGTATTTTTTCGCTATCCGACGTGTAGTCATTATATTGGTTCGATTGCTGCTGGCATTCCGTGCTGACCTTCATTGAACTTGATAGTGTGTCCAATGCTTTGAAAATCGTATCGTAAGGATTTGATTCAAAAAGTGGGCAATAGAATTCGTTCGGAACTTGTGCCGCTGTAACTGTTGAGTTACTGCCAGTCGAAGGAAAGTAAGACGAGCCAATACTGCTACCTATATTTCCAATGCTAGTGATCGGTGACGTGCTGGGAATTCCTGGCAGCTCTGTACTCGTTGAAGTCGAGGTAGCAGTTGGATTCGTCACTGAGATTGGAAATAAACTATCATCAGTTGTAGTTGTTGTCTTTCCATACGATGCCTCAATTAACACAATTGAAATGAAAATGACGAAAAACTTAACTCCCATAAACACTCCCCCCAGAAAGGCCACCCCTGACCTATTGTTGCACCGGCCGGAAGCTCTCACCTAAATGTTGAAAGACTATGGAAAAATTAGGATTTTACAGATTTTGCAAAAAATCCAAATAAATTGATTCCTCTGAAAAGGATGGAGTATGATTTTTTCTATTTAGCGGACTACTTTGCCACCGGTAAATTAAAATCCTTAATTTTAAAAACCAAGCTGTCTGCGATTTTCACTTTTTCAGCAGCACCTTTTGAATCTTGATAAGACTGCGCCAATTTAAAAATCTCACTATTGTAGTCATTTAATTTGTTGTAACCATCCATATACTGTTTGGCTACATCACTCGTGGTATGAATGGCTTCACTAGCAAGTTTCATGTCATTGACTTGCTGTGAGTTTCTTAATAGCGACGTGACGGACATACCAAGAACGAATGCAGACGTTGCGGTAATAATAGTTTGACGATTCATAAAATCCTTTCCGAAAGAATTTATATGTAAAATCAATTTTGGTCTATGCAATTCCTCGTTGTTGGCCAAAAAGATATTCTGAAATATTAATGGTTCTATATTCCCCATCATCGTCATCATCTAACATTTTTGAAAGTATTTTCATGGCATCTGTAGTAGTAAAAATTCCTACAACTTGGCGTTCATAGTTAACTATTACAGTGCTACCAATTTTAGTTTCGGCCATTTCCTTAACGACGGTTTGCAGGCTAGTTTCTGGATAAACCGAATAAGGATTTAAAGTCATGATATCAGAAACTGGGCTTGAACCTGAAAGTCTGGAGCCAAACAACCGTGAAAAATCGCGTTCGGATAGAATCCCTGTAAGTTTATCTGCTGAATCGGTTACAGGTAGGTGTCGCATGCCCCATGTTTGCATCACTTCCCGGGCCTCATTAATTGAAACGTGGTCTCCGATTCTTACTGGTGCTTTAGTCATTTCTCGACGAATTGTCCTTGTCATAGTTTCCTCCCACTATGAAATCTAGAGATTGCAAACCGATCGCCGACCTAAGCTTTAACTAATAAGTTTTAAAGATTAAATTGTGACAAAACTTCCCAACCGCATTAATTTTAATGCCAATTCGACCATCTTCCGGTGTATTCTGATATCGATTATCCAAATGACCCAAACAGTGCCAAGAATGCCGCTCAGTCTTTGGTGGCATCATTGAAAACAAATATGTTTATTAAAGACGAACAAAACAAGTAGCTGGTTATTTCGGTGCTGAAGATTTACTGTTGTTGCGATTTTGTCTGAGTCGCCTAATAAGTGCTGGTATAGCAAACATAGCGAACATGATAATTAATGTGGCCCACGTGCCATCACCTAACCAGTTATTAAGCCAAATTGTGGATACCATCAGTACCGCGAAGAAAAACATATCCCCTATAATAGCTATGGCCCAACCGACAAAAAAACCGTGTCCAGCGGCCAAAGCGGCAGCTCTGCCAGTCATCGGATCAACACCAAATGCAATTCCGACAAGTGCGATGGGTCCTGGCTTGCTACCAAAACGATCGATTGTTTTTTGAGTCGTAAGTTTAACGGTCTCGCGCATGTGGGCTAAAAATGGTACGTGCTTACTGATATAGATAAATAACAGCATAAGCGGTTCAAATAAAACTGCAAGAACGAGGTCGGAAACAAAATAAAGAAGGGTCATGATCATCCAACCAACGCCTCGGCTTTGCGCTAGCACAACACCCGCGGGGATACCTCCACCGACCGGAATCATAAAAAGAACAAATACATCCCATGCGTTTTTAGCAGAGCCTACTGATAATGCCGTCATCGATGATGATTTTGTACGAAGTTTCTGGGCTAGGCAACTACTCTCGTTATATCCTATTGGATCGAATTTCTGTTGTAAGTTACGACGAAGACCTCTAAGACTTTAAATAGAGGAGGGGCAGATGGATCTAGCAGTATCGGGCGTATTAAGTGGTATTTTGATGATCGTCGGTGGTCTTTCCGTCTATTTTCAAGGGACTGGAAAACTGCCTGTTAGCAGAAATTCTGAGCGCCAATCTACTTGGTTAGTAAACATCGGACCGATTTTTAAAATTGGTGGGCCAATAATGATAGTTGGCGGACTTCTGAAGTTATTTTTGTCGTTTTAAACCTGCGAACTAGGCCAGCACTGCAGCTGACGTGTCTGCAAATCGAGTGGTTTTCCATTCGATGATTTGATTTCGAATCGATGCAGAAAGTGAATCAACGGCATCTTGCGGAGTCATATCTATAGTTGAAGCCTTAAATTCTCCACCTAAAGAGCTGACGTGAATACGACCGGAAATGCCGCTCGCTACTTTTTCCAAGTTAATTTCTAGAAATGCGCCGTAGGGAGCTTCGTCTAGTAACTTTTTGAAAACGATAATTGTATTTTCCTTGGCCTCAGCAGTAATCTCAAACCCAGTGCATACGATTTTTATATTTTCCAAACTTCCCATAAGAACCTCCTATCTATTTTTCAACATTTATTCTTTGGACGACTTTGTCAAGTCGAGCAAATACTCTTAATTCACTCGTTTACGTCGGAAAATAAAAAACCGTTATACAAAACAAAAAAAGATTTAAGTTATGTGTGAGTGAAACACGTCTCAAATGTCTTGTGTTCGAGTACGCTTTCTTTTTTTTCAAAAATGTTTTTGAATTGTAAAAATAGGTTCTCGCTGAAAATATTTTTTGAATGCTCAGTGAATAAAATTTGTCCGCGAAAATCAAAGTACTTTTTTAGCGCCTTTTGTAGTTTTTCCCCTGAATAGCGTAATTTATCTGACTCCACGGTTATAAGTCCCTGCGAGCCAAAATAATTTAGCAGGATGTTCGATTCCGCCTTGGTCACGAACGTCGCACAGGTTGTGTAGTGATTTTTTCCCAAAGAAATAAGAAGTAATTCAAATATAAAAAGTAGAAATAGCTTTTCTCCGTGTTGGTGGTTTTGAATCATGGTCATCAATTCGAGTTGGTTTTTGTGTCTTTGAAGTGCGGTGCATATATTCTGTGAGGAGTGTTTAATAGCCAAGGTTAAAAGTTGAAACTGGCAGATATAGATGTCGAGCGAGTACATTAGGTGTTGAAACACGAAATGTTCTGTAGACGGCCCCACGATCTGACGAAAAAAATTAAAAAATAGCTCGCTCCATTTAAACGATTCGAAATTTAAGAAAATGCGCTGAGGGCCACTTAAGTTTTCTTGGATCGATATTCTTCTGTTTTGAGAGACTAATGTGTAGAGCCTAGGAAGACTGAATCCAAACTGAGTCTTTAGAAATTCAAGATGAGTCCGAGCTTCATTTTCTGCCTCAAGGTCTCTAAAGCCAATCAAGCTATAGTCTTTTATTTTAATGCTTGAGAGTTTATTGGTCGCCAGGGCGGATGGTTTTGGTTTCGCTTGAAACCACGGTCGAGTGTAAAGTGCTGCTTTCATTTTTGGTCCCCTTTTTTTTGGTTTCTGTAAAAGCAAAGGGGTGGCCATCGCCGTTTGGCCTCAGATCTAATATAAAAGGGTATGGGGAAGTTTGATCTTAAGATTAAGAAAAAAATCTCAGTTTCAGGAACGTTATCAGATGACCTCGTAAAGTATTTTTAATATATTTCCGCCCATCTACATTGATTCCTAGGGGGGAAGTCCTATGTTAAAAATTCTTTTTAGTTTTCTTGTTTCAATATTTATTTCTTTTCAAGTGCAGGCTCAAGTCGATGCTCTAAATAAGCTAGTAATTAGCTACACGGAACAAGTAAAACATCTAGACGCTTTTGCGGCGCCTTATTTCAATGTTGAAGACGACCTAGGAAAATTTGGTGACTATTTATCTCCTGAACTTAAAGCCAAACAAAAAGCTTTAGTGGTTCAAACAATCAAAGATTTAAAAAAAATCGACAAGACCAAACTAGATGAGTCTTACCAAATTACTTACGATCTATTCAAAGAAGATTTGGATACAGCTTTAGGTGGATTTGATTTTCCATACGAAGCTATGTCGATGGATAATAAAGCGACTCGCCTAACTGACTATCTTGAATCATCAAGTCCAAGTCTATCTAACTTTCCATTTTCAACTGTAAAAAATTATGAAGCGTACGTATCACGCGCCGAAGGATTTCCTGCTTACGTTGATCGCCAGATCAAAGTGTTGCAAGACGGTTTACAAAAAAAAGTACTTCTAAGCTGTCCAATCGCTGAAAAAGTACCTGGCACGTATAAAGACGGTTTAACTAAAGATGTAGAAAAGAATCCGTTCTATCGTCCCATCTCAATGATGCCGAAAGAATTCTCTAAATCAGATAAAGAGAAAATTCAGGCTGATTTCAAAAAAATGATTACGACCAATATTATTCCTAGTTTTGAAAAGTTTGATGCTTTTTTTCAAAAACAATACTTGCCAAAGTGTCGTAAAGATTTTGGCTACGGAACTTTGCCAAACGGAAAAAAATGGTATCGATATTTAGTTAAGCTAAATACAAACACGAACAAAACGCCTGAGGAAATTCATAAAATTGGTTTGGGTGAAGTCGCTCGTATCAAAAGCGAAATGATCAAAATCAAAGAAAAAATGGGTTTTAAAGGCGACTTTAAAGCGTTTCTTAAGTTTATCGTTGATGATCCAAACTCTTATTTCAAAACATCAAAGGAAGCGATCGAAGGTTACAATTCAGTTAGGCAGAAAATCGACGCCGTGATTCCTGAGTATTTTAATTTAAGACCTAAAGCTGACTACAAAGTAGTAGAAGCTGAAAACGGTGATGCGCCTGCGGCTAGTTACAATCAACCGACAGAGCTAAAAACATACGGTCGTTTTGTTGTGAACACAATCAATCTAAAAGGTAATAGCATTTTAGAGATGACGAGCTTGTCATTGCATGAAGCTGTTCCAGGTCACCATTTTCAATTAGCTTTAGCTTTTGAATTGAAAGATAAAATTACAGAATACCAACGCAAAATCTTTAATTCGAATGCCTTCGTTGAAGGTTGGGCTCTGTACACGGAATACTTAGGTCGCGAAATGGGCTTATTCACAGACGACAAACAGTATTTAGGTCATCTATCGAGTGAAATGTTAAGAGCGGTTCGTTTGGTGATCGATACTGGAATCCATTCTAAGGGATGGAGTCGTCAGCAATCGATTGATTATATGGCCTCTAATTTAGCGTCAGATATCAAGGATGTAGAGTCAGAAGTTGAGCGTTATTCAGTTTGGCCGGGACAAGCTTTGGGATATAAAATTGGTCAACTAAAAATCATTGAATTACGTAAAAAAGCTGAAAAAGAGCTGAAAAATCAATTCGATATAAAAAAGTTTCATGATGTGGTTCTTGGCCAAGGGACTCTGTCGCTTTTTGTCCTCGAAAAACGTGTAAATAAGTGGATTCAAGAGCAGAAAAAAGGGAAAACTATTTCCAAAATTTAATTAGTTTATTGTCTAACGGATATTTATTCAGTATCTATCCAACATTAGACAAACAGAGTAAATACGTAACTGGCTTATTTTAGGAGACTTCCGTGATTGCAGAACATCAGTTGGCTATTGGAAATGAAGAACTTGTTTCTTGGGTAAATGAAATCAAAAATTTATGTGAACCAGACAGTGTGCACTGGTGTGACGGCTCAGAAGCTGAAAACCAATTAATGATTTCAAAACTTATTGCATCAAAAACTTTAGTTAAATTGAACGAAGCTAAACGACCTAACAGTTACCTAGCTTTATCCGACCCTTCAGATGTTGCCCGTGTTGAAGACCGCACATTTATTTGCTCTGAATCTGCTGATGATGCCGGGCCTACAAATAACTGGGTCAACCCGGTTGAAATGAAAACTAAACTAAACGGTTTGTTTCAAGGTTGCATGAAGGGTCGTACAATGTACGTGATCCCATTCTGCATGGGTCCTATTAGTTCACCAATGTCACAAATCGGTGTTGAAATCACAGATTCTCCGTATGTTGTCATCAACATGCGAGTGATGACTCGAATGGGTAAACAAGTTCTTGATGTTATGGGTGACTCACCATTCGTAAAATGCCTTCATTCTGTGGGAGCTCCTCTAGCAGCTGGACAACAAGACGTTTCTTGGCCATGCAATAAAGATGAAAAATACATCGTACATTTTCCAGAAGAAAACGCCGTTTGGTCTTTTGGTAGCGGTTATGGTGGGAACGCTCTACTTGGTAAAAAATGTTTCTCTTTGCGTTTGGCTTCAAACATGGGGCGCAAAGAAGGTTGGCTGGCTGAACATATGCTTATCTTGGGTGTTGAATCTCCAGAGGGCGAAAAGAAATATGTAGCCGCCGCATTCCCAAGCGCTTGTGGTAAAACAAACTTTGCGATGATGATCCCGCCTAAAGAATTAGGTAATTGGAAAATCACAACTGTGGGTGATGATATCGCATGGATCAAAGCAGACCGTAACGGTATCTTGCGTGCGATTAATCCAGAAGCGGGTTTCTTTGGTGTAGCGCCAGGAACAAGCTTGCGTACAAATCCAAATGCAGTTCAAACGATCTCTAAAAATACTATTTTCACAAATGTGGCGCTGACTGAAGACGGTGATGTTTGGTGGGAAGGTTTAACAGAAACTCCGCCAGCGAAATTGACTGATTGGCAAGGTCAGGCCTGGACTCCAGGAAACGGCCAAGTGGCAGCTCATCCAAATGCACGCTTCACGTCTCCGGCGTCTCAATGTCCATCTATTGATGAAAATTGGGAATCAGCAGACGGCGTAGAAATCAGTGCGTTCATTTTCGGCGGTCGCCGTGCCGACACTATTCCTTTGATCACTCAAACTAATGATTGGAATCACGGTGTGTATTTCGCTTCAACTATCGGCTCTGAAACAACAGCAGCAGCGACTGGTAAAGTGGGCGTTGTTCGTCGTGATCCAATGGCGATGCTTCCATTCTGTGGATATCATGTTGGCGATTATTTCGCACATTGGTTACGTATGGAAAAACGCGCGGCTAAATTGCCTCCGATCTTTATCGTAAATTGGTTCAAAAAAGATCAAGATGGCAAATTCATGTGGCCGGGTTATTCTCAGAATATGCGTGTTCTGAAATGGATTTTCCAACGTACGAATAACGATGCTGGTGCTAAAGAGACTATCCTTGGTGCGCAACCTCGCTATGAAGACCTTGATTGGTCAGGTTTAGATTTATCAGCTGACAAATTTGCAGAGTTATTAAAAGTAAATGCGACAGAGTGGGAATCTGAATTGTTGTCTCATAAAGAATTTTTTCAAAAACTGGGTCACTTCCCAATGGCATTTTTGGGTATCCAAGAAACAGCTATTTCAAAACTTAAAAGAGAACATTTATCCGTTATCTAACTAACGGGTAAGTGCCTAACGAGCGAGGCTTAAGATATTATGAATAGATATTTTATAACATCCATTTTGTGTCTTGGCCTTTCTGTGGGCGTCTTTATCCTGTCGTTAGTTTATGTTGGCGGGGCTCAGACATTTGAAGGTCTAGAGACTGTCCATCCTCTGCATGTTACACTTCGCGGATTCCCTATCTGGATGATTTGCATGTTTTTACTGACGTTAGGAATCTTTTTCTTAATATTCGGTTTTAAGCAGAAGTTTTTTTTGCACAAAATCAACAATCGTTGAACACAACAAAATAATAAATCCGTAGTTTGAGTATTTGTGAAACTCAGGTCCCGTTAATGGGCCAAAATTAATTGAAGAAAAATCAGCATCGTAATTGATAACTCGGACAATAATCATTGGTGCGGAGAACAAAACTAGAAAACCAATAGCAGACCAAAAAACGAAACTAGATTTTGTTTTATTTTTTAGCTCGCCCCAGATAGGCAGCAAACTGCAGGAAATAAATATCGTTGCGGCAAATAGTGAAGCTAACTTTCTAGGTTCAATAAATTTGAAAAGAACGATAACCGCCGGAATTGTTAGTACGAAGTAGATTAGATAGATTAGGTAACGGTTAGGCGTATTCATCTCTTACAGGTATAATCAGATAAATACAGACGGGCAAATAAAAAAGGGCCCCTTAAGGAGCCCTTGTAAGCTTAATTTTAAAATCAGCTAACTATTTCTTAACTGCTGTAGCTGGAGCTGCCGTAGCGCCGCCTTTAGCAACTATGTTTAAATCTAATTCGAAGTTATTGTTGATAACTTTGTCAGCTGTCAATTCTTTGAAAAGGTTGCCAGCGCCATAAACAACGCCCCATTTAGTGCGATCGATTTCAAATTTAGCTTTACCAGTCGTAACGCCATCTTTTGTTTCAAAAGTTGCAGGAAATTCAACAGTTTCAGTTTTTCCAACTAAAGTTAATTTACCGACTACCCATGGTTTGCCATCTTTTTCTTTTACAGCAGTGATTTTGAATTCAGAAGTTGGATTCTTATCAACTTTAAAGAAATCGTCGGATTTCAAGTGAGTCACAAGTTTAGTTTGATAATCTGGTTTGTCTTTTAAATCGTCGTTAGTGATTGATGTCATATCGAAAGTAAAATCGCCACCAGTTAATTTGCCAGCTTTCAATTCAACTTTGCCTTCTTTGATTTTGATTTGGCCTGTGTGTTTGCTGTCGCCCACTTTTTTAGAACCAACCCATACAACAGAGCTTGCTGCTGTGTCTACAGTTAGCGCTTCTGCTTTTGCATCTTTAGCGGCTGCTTTTTTTTCTTTTTTATCAGCGGCAAACGCTGTCGACATGAAAATAGCTGTTGTTAGTACCAATAGATTTCTTAACATAAAAACTCCTTGTTTAGCGTTAATATTTGGATACTCAGGATATAAGCATTAATTATAGATGCAATTTCTTTTTTTCCTTCCTCATATGAACAATGTAGACGATGATAAATCTACAAGGAAAAGGAGTTTCTTATGAAAAGAGTTTTAACACTTGCGAGTCTATTGATAACTTTCATTTCATTTTCATCGTGGGCTGCTGGGGACGCGGGTTGCGGTCTAGGATCGGTAATAATCAGTAAAAATTCTAAGGGGTTACAACTTCTTGCGATGACTACAAATAGTTTCTTTTTGACTCAGCCACTTGGCATTACTTCTGGCACATCGGGATGTTCGTCAAGCGGTCTCGTTATGAAAGATAAGGAAATTCAATATTATGTTGAGGTTAACCAAAATGAAATAACTCGCCAAATGTCTATGGGCCAAGGGGATAAAGTAGAAACTTTAGCGTCTTTATACGGATGCCAAACAGATACTTCAAAGAAAACATTCATCGAAGTTTCTAGAACTGAGTTTGGAAAAATTCAACCACATAGCAATGTTAAACCAAACGAGTTTATCGAAAATTTAAATCAAGTGATTAATGAAAATTCTGCGCGCTTGGCTGATTGCCATATGTCTTAGTTCTATTGCCTTATCTGCAGTAAGTGATCTTGATAGCAAGATCACTGAATTTGCCCATAGCCCGGAATGGCTTGGGCATTTTTTTTATGACGGCGATCGGGCCGGTTATACGTCGTTAATAGAATCCAACCATTATTTTTTTTCTTCCACAGGTAAATATAATCCAGAAGACGAATTGAAGGAAACAGTTAGGCGCTTGTCGGCATCTGAAGAAATTCCACAAGAAGAGTATTGCCATTTTGTCGGACGATACGAATTAGCTTTGTCGGTATTTCCCCAATTTCGTAAACCGAGTCATCAGTGCAAAGCATTTGAAGAGTGGAGTCAGAAGCTCGCATTGGATTCTGTGAGATTGTCATTTGCAACTGGTTACATTAAAAACCCAGCATCTAGTTTCGGACATTTGTTTTTAAAACTCATTTCTCGGAATCAAAACTCTGATTTACTCAACTACGGAATCAATTTCTCCGCTCAGACAGGAGTTGATTCGGGTGCGCTGTATGCACTGAAAGGTCTGTTTGGCCAATACCCCGGCGGTTTCGTATTTTTACCGTATCATCAACTAATTAAAGACTATAGTGATCTTGAGGGCCGTGATATTTGGGAACTTGATCTTGAGTTTGATGACATCGCTAAGCGCCGACTGCTTTTATTTATTTATGAATTTGACTCTAACTATGTGGATTACACATTTTTGAATAACAATTGCGCTGGAATATTAGAACGCTTGATAGACTACGTACAACGTCGACCGGAAAAAACTAGTTTGCAGATGAAGCCATGGACGATGCCACTCGAGAGTTTTCTAAATATTTCATCTGCGATGAAAGATAAAAAATATTTTTATCGACCGTCTTTGAAAACTCAGCTGTTGCAGATGGATGATCGGCTTTCTGAAAAACAAAAGCTGCAAATTAGAGGCGAAGTTAAATTAGGAAATTATAATGGCCTAGATGCCCGCAGTTTAGATTACGTTATCTTGGATAAAAAAATTAATGAGCCAAAATTAGATGAAAATCAGTATCTAAAACTTTTAACGATTCGCAGTCGTTTGCCAATAGACACAGAGACTTCTGAGCAAGCCAAGACTCTGCCTGAATCCAAGGTGGATGATCGTTCACGTACGTCCTCTCTCGGCATAGTCGGAAACAAAGAGGGCCCTGGGCTTGACTTGAATTTACTTAACGAAAAACTGATATACCGTCATAGCTTGTCTGAAATTAATGTTTTCAATCTTCATTTTCGAATGGATCAAGAACGGAAACCCGTTTTGGCAGAAGTCGAGATTTTCAATTTCTTAGCAGGGGAAGCCGTTTCATTTTTAAGAGCACCCATTTCGTATGGTGGCGGCCTTTTTTACAGAAATAAACGAGAACTCGTTTTAGAGGCTTCTGCAGGTTATATGTTGAATCTAAAAGATTGGCTTTATTTCCCAAGACTGCATTTCGTCGGCGATAAGTTTCAAACAGAACTACGTCCTGAAGTGGATGTTTTCTATTTTAGTCACAACGCCAATTTGAAATTAAACATTCAACCCAGAGAATTTGGCATCGAGGCGTTTCGATTTATCAAAATGAACTATTCGATACGGCTAAATTCTGCTTACGATACTCTAAACAAGGAAAATAAGATTTTAGCTGGCGTTTCCTATTTCTATTAGAAGCCGGTTCTAATTTCCAATCCAATACGCGTTTCCGTTTTGTCTTCTATAGTGATTTCAGTTGAGAGCAACCGGACACGGGTTGGGTTTGCGTGGAATACCAGTAGCTCGGCTTCTAACCCCAAAGTGGCAAACGAAAGATCGTCGATATCTGTACGATAGAAAAATTCTTTTGAATGGCTTTTTTGAAAACCAACAAACGGCGCTAGCCTACGTACTGACACTGGGAAGCGATAGAAGTATTTTGAATAAGGGACATCGTACAGTAATTCTAGATCGCCTTGAGTTACGTTTGATGTGTATAAAGTAGAATAATAAATGGGAGTACTTAATCCGCGTTTAAAGAATCTGTTTTGAGTCGGCGACGCAGCTTCTAGTTTAAAATACTCGGAATCATTTTTAGAGAGGCCGATGCTTAGGTATAGATCCCAAAATAGATTCTTGCTGGCGTTCAGGCTGTAGCTCTGGGATGTGCGACCCGCTGATTTTTCAATTGAAGGAGTGAATGAGAACTGAGTGTAGGGCCGGTAGTTCAGAAAATAGGCTTCATAGTACTGATACGTGATGTACGCGGTACTGATATCATTTTTGAAAAACTTGTTAGAATCACCTTGGAAATCAAGTCCTACCTTTAGACTGGAGAAACGTTGGCTCAGTAGAGTATTTTCGATATTGAAGCGATACGAGTTCGTAGTTACCTTTTCGGTTTCGTCAAAATAAAACTCGGTTTCGTTCGTTCCTGATAAATAGAATTGCGTCGCATAGGGCAGGTATTGAAATCCTAACTGATTGTACGCTAGCTTGTTCGATAGAGAAAAGGTGGCCGACAGACTAGAATAGAAAAGTGGGTCGATCCAATTGAAAGAGTTCAGCATCGTCGTGTGGGCTTTGGAATACAGAAAACTCATCGCGTAATCAGAGAACCGCAGTTCTGATAGGCTTAAATAAGGTGTTGGCTTTTCAGAGATTTGAGGTTCTTCAATGGGAATGTGGGATTTAAAGTATTCCGCAGATAATTGATTTTTTATATCAAATGGCTTTTGGTCGACGGCTTGTTGTTTTTCGATAAAGGCGACATGATAACGATCTGCATTTAGAAACGATACCAAGTAGCCATTGTTTGCTTTCATGGCTGACATAATGTTGTCGTAAGGTAGTACGCGCTTTATTGTGCCATCGCAGTAGCAAAACAAACTAGAGCCGTTCTGGGAATTAGATACAAAATAGATTTCGTTAGCATCGATAGTGTCTGTCAGAAGTGCATAGTAGGATTCAAATGACGTCAGCTTTTCTTGATTTTTGTAGAGTACTTTTAAACCGGATTCTTGTTTAAAGTAGTAGATATTACCACTTTTATCCAGCAGGGCTTTAGATTCTGTTTCAGCAATTTTTTCCTCATTGCGATAAAGAACACCGCGGTCGAATGACTGAGTCATGTCAAAGTAGCTGACATTGGATCCTTCGATATCGGTTACATACTTATCTTTGAAAAGAGGATTGAAGTCATATTTGTCATCCACCAAAGTAAAGAAAATGTTTCTTTCATTTTGAGAGTAACTTGTTGAGGTGTAGAGTTTGTTGTCGACACGATAGACTCGACCCGATTTTAAGTACGATCGTTGACTGCTTAGCTCTTTAGACGCGGTATTAAACAGATTTAGTGTGTTTGGTGATTTGGCGTCCAATGTCGTTAAAAAATAAATCGTATCGTCTATTCGTTTAAATTCTGGTTTTGTCAGAGATGTCGTTAAATTGCTTCCGCGATATGCAGTGTAGTTCTTTTGCTTTGTTCTGACAGAATCTTGGAAGTCTTGATACAATTTTTCGTAGCCAGCAAAAAATGTCGCTGCAAACGACGACTTTAGATCGAAAGGGTTTATATTATTTTCGGCGTGATTGACGAAAAATCGATTGAGCGTTGCAAAACTATATTTGTCAGCTAGGTAGGATTGGAAAAAGCCACCTAGGATGTATTTCTCGGTTCCATAGGGGAACTCAAGATTCGAGTTCATTAAATAGGGCAAATCAGATTTTCCACTGTGGATAAGTTCCGATACCAGCACAAGTGATTCTCCGCTCAGCAAGCGACCGCCTTGATTCAAGCGAGATTCGTTGAGTACTGCATTTCCCTCTACGATGAATGTCGGCAGCAAAGCTGTGGGTGAAATGAAGATCGGCCAAGACAGCACAGGAATAGGTATGTACGTTTGATTGCCAAATATTTTCTTTAAAAATGCACCAAGCTGGTTTTTGGCATTGAGCTGATAGACGTGCGCGACTTCATGGCTAGACAGAGTATCGATCCAAGACGGCGTCGCGGAAGATTCTAGGAAATCAATTCCGCCTTTATAGAATACAACCATATTATTCGGTGACATAGTAGCAAAGGCATTAGCGACCTGATTCTTATTTGACGTTACAACGAGTGAGGTTCTTTCGTCCAAGGCCCAGGAAAATTCTTTTTCAAACAATTTTTCGCTTCGTTGCATTTGCGCGGTTAATTTTGGCAAGTATTTAAAATCAGACTCAGTCAAAATGTAGTGCACATGTGGGGTACGATAAACGTAATAGTTGTCATCGTTTGAAACTAAATAGGCAAATGCACAGTGAGCCGATAGCAGAAGAGTAAGCGCGATTTTAAACATGATAAGGACAAGTAGATGAATTAATTTTATTGATGTCAATATTCATACACTGTATAGCTAAAGATATATGCGGATTTGTCGGACACTACTGCTTTTATTTTTATCGTTTCAATTGATATCGTGTGCGACGATTCTGCACGGATCCACTGATCAAGTTGAAATTCTATCGACAGCTCCAGATACTGAAATATACATCAACGATGTTTATCGTGGAATCGCAGGACCCGAGCAGCCACTTGAAGTCACTATCCCTAAACGAGGACGCGTGACTTTCATTGGTAAGAAAGCTAACTGCAGCGAAGGCGAAACCGTCGTTCGTCGTTCTGTCGATCCGGCGACATTTCTAGGTATATTGATTGATGGTGGATTATTTTCTATTTTACTTGTGGATATTGTTGGCACCAACGCATTTGTGCACGCGGATCAGAGCAGTTATTTAATAGAACTAGAGTGCAAAACTTGAAGCTGGTGCGCGAGGATATATGCCGGAAATAGCAGCGATTGGTGCCGTTGGAGCGTTCGTAACTTTTTTGATCGCCAATTTTAATTTGTACATCGTTCATAAATCGTTTTCAGATTTTAAAATTAAAAATCTTAATTTGAATATTGGAAAATTAGGTTGGTATTGGTCGATGGACCAAGGCGCGCCAGTTAAAATGGAAGGTCGTGATGCCAAAGCCTTAACAGAAGCTGATTATCAAAAAGCTACTCGTAGTGCGTTTATCTTTGGAACAATGATGATTTTTATGAGCTGGCTTGGATTAATCATCCTGTCGATCTATATGGTATCGGTTTACAAAATTGCAAAAAGTAGAATAGAAAAGAAAGTCATGAGTTCCGATTTAACTAAAGCTGAGATTTTAGATCTAAGTGAAATTCAAAGGCTGTTAGATCAAACTACTGCTTCTTGAGTTGAATGATTGGCTTGGCGTTTACGCAGACTATCCGCCGGTGCGGATTCTCTAGCAGGACCATTCTGTGCCGATTTTACGATGGCAATATCCAAATAAGGCTTTAAATAGCCTGGAATATCACGCTTCTTACGGGTGCAGAAATCGCGATAGATTAGTTCTGCGGCTTCTTCCACTGGAACTTTCAAAACATCGGCTAAATATTTAAAAACCGATTCAGTTAAATTCATCAACGAGATCGCAAACGTTCCTCGGTGACGATCATATAAATATAGAGAAAGATTGAAAAACAAATCAAAGAACGAATGGCCTTCCGCTTTAGTTTTTTGTTTTAGAAAACTCATCGTTAAGTTGAACTGTCCAGAGTTTGCGATCATATCCCAATAACGTGAAAAGCGGTTCATTTGTTGAAGCTCTTGAAACGTTAAATCTTTTGTTTTTAAAATCTGATACGGGGTATTTTCTGAATAGACCATTTCAAACTTAGCTTGGTGACGAATGATAGGTGTGCCTTTCAGGCGTTTTAGGATACCAACCTGAATTTCATCCGGATCCCATTCGATCAATTGATCAAAACCTTTTTTGAAGCTGTCGATCGATTCTGCCGGCAGGCCGACGATCAAATCTGCATGCGTGTGCACTTTTGTATTTTCGCGAAGAAATTGGAAATTTTCCTTCATCTTAACATGATTTTGGCGACGACTGATTAACGCAGATACGGTTTCATTCAGAGTTTGAATACCAATTTCAAATTGCAAAGTGCCATCCGGAAATTGTTTGATCAATTCTTTCAAATTGTCTGGCAATCGATCAGGTACCATTTCAAAATGCAGGAATAAGCCCTTGTCGATTTGTTTCAAGAAGAAAACTAAAATGGATTCAGAGATCGTTGGGCTTAGGTTGAATGTGCGATCTACAAACTTGAATTGCTTAGCACCGCGATCGATCAACTTTTGCATCTGTTCAAGGAACGGCTCAACTGCGAAATTGCGAACTGATACGTCTAAAGAGGATAAGCAGTATTCACATTTATAGGGGCATCCACGGGACGCTTCGACGTATAGAACACGATTTTGAATATCTTCATCTGTGTACAAATCATAAGGCAACACGATCGATTTAATGTCCGGCAGAGGTTGCTGCGAAATTTTCTTCCAGCCATCCATCGGCTGCCCAGTCAGAATGTCATTACATAGGTTATATAAAGAAAAATCAGCTTCACCCTTGATGATATAGTCACAGTAATTTACGTGATCTTGTGCTTCGGTTTCGTAGCTAATTTCAGGGCCGCCCAGAACAATAATTAAATTTGGATCAAGTTGTTTAAGGTAGCGAATAACTTTAAGAACTTCGTCTGTATTCCAGATGTAAACACCAAATCCTACAATCTTTGGCTTCAGCGATAGAATTTTTTCTACGATTTCTAGTGGGCTTTGAGAGATTGTGAATTCAACGATGCGAGTTTGATCTTTGAGTTCTTTTAGGTTGGCATAAAGATAACGCAACCCAAAGGCTGCGTGTTGGTACGTCGAATTTAAACCGCACAATAATATGGAATTCGACGTTGGATTCACTTTACCTACTTTTCGAGCAGGGTTTTTACAAAGTTTGGTAAACAAAACGAAGCTGAGTGAAGCTCTTCGTTGTAGTATTTCAAATTCTTTTGCTTAACGAAACTGGCTGTTTTTGCAGTATCGATATCAGTTTTTGGACTGATAGTTTTTTTAGACGCCATCATCAATGACCACATGCCAGAAGGATATGTCGTAGCGTGGAATAACATTGTGTGAACCTTTTGGATTCCAAAGATATCTTTTAAACAGTGATTTAACTCCACGAATGTATTCGTATGGAACATTGGTGATTCACCTTGGGTAACAAGCATGCCGTCGTCTGTTAAAACGCGCGCGCAATCGGCGTAGAATGCTTTAGTGAATAATCCTTCAGCTGGGCCTACTGGATCAGAACCGTCGACGATCACAAGATCATACGTTCCGGCTTTTGCATTGCGAACATGTTCGATGCCATCGCCAATGATAAGATTTAATTTTGGATTCGAAAATTCAGTGTTGAGTGTAGGTAAATGTTTTTTAGATGCATTTACAACAGCTTCATCAATTTCAACCATCGTCACTTTTTCAATTGAGCTGTATTTGAATAACTCACGAATAGTTCCGCCGTCACCGCCGCCGATAACTAAAACGTTTTTCAAATTTTTGCTTAATTGAGCCACGGGATGCACGATCATTTCGTGATAGTGAAACTCATCGCGCTCGGTGCACATAACCATGTTGTTGATCGCTAGCATTTTTCCGTAAGCTAAAGTATCGAATACGCGAACTTGTTGAAAATCAGTTTTTTCATCGAACAATACATCGCCCGTGTAGCGAAGTGATAATGCCTGCATGTCGTCTTTATCAGTGAACCAAACATTACGTGCGATTTTAAAGTTTTTTGTATCGATTGGATTTGATGAATCACGAACGTTAGTTGGTTTGTAATCAGATTTTTTAATGATGTTCAAAGCACCACGATTTAATTCAATCGCAGAATAGGTGGCTTCAAGAGCTTGCTTTAAGTGTTCAAACGAAACCCATGGATCTACTGTTTCGCCGCAAGTGAATAAATCCACAGAAGCGTATCGATATTCAGGCCACGTATGGATAGCCAAATGGCTTTCCTGAATAACAACAACACCAGATACTCCCCATGGAGAGAAATGATGGAAATTAGAGCTGATCACAGTCGCGCCGGCAACTTGGGCGGCTTGGATCATGCTTTTTTCAATAGCTGAAACATCATTTAAAACGTCAGCATTGCAACCAGTAAATTCTACTAAAATATGTCTTCCTAAAGCGTTCATAGGGGACCTTGTAAAACCTTTTAGTGCCTAAGTAAATAAGAAATTAAGACTTTTTAACGAGCGACTTATTTTCGATGAGAAATTTCAAAACAGTGATGTATTTTCTGGTCGTGAAAGTCCATTGGGATCGTATCTTTTGTGATATTTATTACCTGGTATTTTTCTGTGATTTCAGAAGCAATTCTAAAAGTTCTTTTATTGCAGGAAAAATAGAGTACACCGTTTTCCTTAAGCAATTTCATGCATGAATCAACGAGTCCGATTTGATCACGTTCGACCTCGAATGATTCGACCATTTTTTTTGAATTAGAAAACGTGGGTGGATCCAAAATAATAACGTCGAATTTCTCTTTCAAAGTCGGTAAAACGTCCATTACGTTAGCCGCATGAAAAATATGCTGATCTAGGGGGATTTTATTGAGTTTAAAATTTTCCTGAGCCCACTCGATATAGGTTTTTGACATATCGATACTCGTCGTCTTGGCTCCGCCTAGAGCTGCATGTACGCTAAAAGCGCCGGTGTAGCAGAAAAGATTCAGTAAATTTTTGTTTTTAGCGGTTTTAAAGACTTTGTAGCGCAAAGTACGATGATCCAAAAATAGGCCGGTATCTAAATAATCGGATACGTTTACGTGAAACAGGGCTTTGCCTTCTTTTACCGTTATTTTAAATTCTTTTTCGTCTATGCGTTCATATTGATCTTGGCCTTCTTGACGACGGCGTTGTTTGATAAAGCAGTGTTTCCAATCGGGCCATAACTGAGCAACCGCTTCTTGGAAATCCTCGAAATGAACCTTATCACGCGCTATAAGTGGGTTCGATTTGTCATAGATGATACCGATGTCTTTGTAGAGATCTAAAATGAACGGGTATTCAGGGATATCCCGATCATAAATACGAAAGGCCTCAACGTGATTACGTTGAGCCCACGGAAAAATACGATCGTAGTTTTTCATTAGTCGATTTAGAATAGCGTCCATCAGAACAGAGTCTTTACCGCAATTGGGAGATTGGGTAAAGACTCATCATTGCGCATAGAAAATTTACGTATAAATTACTTAATGCTTAGAACTTGCGATTTTAAGCTCATAAAATAAAGCGAGCGTTTCAAATTGCTATTTTTAGATGAGTTTTCATCTGAAATAACGGCCGTGGCTTTGGATTCAACCGCAGAGCTGCTGCTTCCTGAGATGCCTCGGCTCGACGCCATCTTCATCACGGCTAAACCATTACCTTTATTCAATTGGATCGTGTTAGGAGTCAGGATAAAGATCCCAATACCATTTTGACCTGAAGAACCTGTGAAAACTCCAGCGGCACCATCAACTTTTGAACCTTGTGGCAAAGGCAAAAATAAAGCGGCGCCCGGTAAATATTTACCAATAGAATCGAACGCAGGAATCACTAGGGCAAGGCCAACTAAAAACTGAGTTGAGTTAGCACCCACATAAACTTTCGAACGATCTGAAATCTTAACAGATACTACGCCATCCATTCCTGCTATTGGAATTTGATCGCCATTTGGTAGCAATCGATCTTGCGCTAGCGCATTGTTGTGTAGTTGATTCAAGTTTGCCTGAACTGAAAGTAAGTTCAGTCCATCTGCTCCGGGGGCTAGAGACACTTTTCCCAACAGTTCTGTCCCATTTTTTGGATTCAATATTGGGATAGTGATTGCAGGAAACTGCAAGGATCCCATTTTAATTTTTGAATCCATATGAACCCACTGATTTTGTTCCGTATCTACGACTGACGACACAGTAATAGACTGAATGATCGAGTTCGAACCGCATGCAGAAAGAAACGTAACCGTAGCCAACAAAAATAAAATTTTTGTCATCTGATCTCCTAATTTATTGTTGTGAGAGTGTAAGAAGGATTCAGACAAACTACGGAAGAGGTGGTACGTTCACAGTTTGCGATTGCCGAGCTATCCTTAACTCAAAAGATTTAATTCGTTTAAATCCAAGGTGATACTAAAGCAAACGCGGCGCCTGGATGATTCTGAGACACGAGTTTGTTATCCAGTTGAAAACAGCGGAAATTTTAAGCTGAGTAATTTTGTCAAAATGTAGTCAATGGTTCATCGAATAAAAATCGGTCACATTTTAGAGAAATTAAAAATCGCTCGCAGTTAGAGGTAGATAAAAACTCGGAAATTCAAAAGTACCCTGAATGTATGAAATGTTGACGGTTTTACATCGACTTAGGTCGGTGCCGACCAAAGACCATCTCGGATTTATCTGTTTGCACTTAGACACTATTTTTTCTGAAATGTAGGGAGTTTAAAAAATAGGACGTTTATGATTTCTAAGTCGGCATTTTTTATGGGGATTTTTTTATTTCAACTTTGTACGCCTTCAGTTGGCGTGTCCGCTGTAGAAGAACGGCAGTCGGGCAAGCAAATTTCGAAATCAACAAAACCAATTTCAATTACATTAAAAAAACCGCGCGCGGGCTGGACGGTAGACCGTATGCTAGAGATCGCGGGTAAGGTTAGTGATGATACCGTTGATCCCATCACTATAAATATCAATGGTGATAAATATTTAATTCGCACGATCAAGGGAGAATTCAAAAGAAAGTTCCCAGTTACCCAAGGGAAGAACTACATCGAGGTGTCGGCTACAAATAAAGCCGGGACATTTTCTGAAAAGAAATCCGTTTACGCAAAAATTCCAAACCTTCCGTTCTTGGCTATCCTAACAAGTGACACCGACAATGTTTATACTGATTTGCATATCTACGAACCGAAAATGGGCGAAGCAGATTTAGCTGCCAAACCGACGGCGCATATTTACTGGGCTGACACTAGTTCTGAATCGGGCGGAAAGTTTTATTTAAATGAACAAGGTGGAAGTTTCGATCAGCCGGGTTATGGTCCTTACTTGTACACGCATTCTTCCCCGCCACTCGGAATCTATCGCGTGGATGCGAACTACTGGCCAAGTGGTGATAAAGCTCACACGCTTTCAACATTGAATCTGACTTTGTTTGGTGGAACCGCGAACGAAGTGAAAAAGCGAGTGCAAGTTCCGTTAGTGACTCCAGGAGAAACCGTAACGTTAGCGTATGTAAAAATTCAAAAGGGAAACACAGTCAGCGTGTATGTTCCGTCTGTTGACATCAAACCTAAGAAGGGTGACTGGCCTGATTGGGTCCTTGAATCGCCACTAACGCGAAAAGGAACTGAATAGCAGTATGTACAAACAACTGTTAATGGGGGTTCTTTTTCTTGGCTTAGCCAGCTGCCAAACTAAATCCGTAAATGCGGAGCAAGTAGAAGACCAATCGTATTACAAAATGAATTTGATTCGTGTTGCGCTTGAGCAATCAGAAAAGCCATCTCCAAATTGGGAGCCGCAGCAACGGGATTGTGCTGGGTTCGTGCGGTTCGTGTATAAAAGCGCAGTGAAACCAAATGGTCCTCTGTGGAATTCGTGGGAAGGCGGCGAGCGCGTTCCTTATGCGAGTGCTGAATTGTTAGTAGCTAAGAATTTTTCTAAAATATCTAGTGTTCCAGAAGACTCTATGAGGACCGGAGATATTTTGGTTTTCCACCGTGAAGACCAAAAGAAAGAAGATCAGTGGCATTTGATGATGGTGATGGAGTCGCCATGGGAGCAGAACAAGTGGTTAGTGACTTACCACAACGGGGCTCGCGACGAGACTGGCGGAGTAAAGAAACTCTGGATGAATGATTTATTGGAAACAGAACAATCTGATTGGAAACCAACTCAAGATAATAAAAATTTCGTAGGGGTATATAGGTGGAACGTATGGGTAAAATAGGATTTTTAGCATCACTCACTTTCGCACTTTTAACGAGTGCTGTCGGTTTCGCCGAAGACAAAGCGGCACCTAATGAGCGCGCATTCAAGCCGTCATTGGTAGCATCCGTCAAAAACTCACAGAACGTGTATAACATTGTATCCAAAAACAAATGGTTTTTAGATTTCAGACAATCGCCGCTGTATTATGGATTGCTGTACGATTTATACCCAACGCTGTTTTCATTGCCAGATGAATTTTCTGCGAGCAAGGATTCAAGTTGGTCAGGTCGACTGATTGATTATGTATATGAATCAGCACTTAAGAATCGTCCAGTTCAAGTATACTATTACCAGCAAGCGCGATTATCGAGTCCATGGGGAATTTCAGCAAGTGGGTTAAGTAGTGCGGAGTCTAAGGCAATTGATCAGTTAATTAAACTGTTCAAAATGGGTGATGATAAAGATGTTAATTTATCTGACGGAACGAGCGGAAAAATCAGTTTAATTGAAATCAAAGCCCAAAAGTGGGCAGTTAAAAAAGATGGTTCATGTTTTTCTATTGGGAAAGATCCGAAAGTCGTATTTGCGATGTCACGTGAATGTAAGCCCGTGAAAATAAATTCAGATTTAGAAGTCGACATCAATCTATCCATGTTATTCCCAGGCCTGATGATGGTTCGAGAAAAAGTTGTTGGATTAGGCGAATCCATGAAGGTTCCTTTTCAATGGAACGTTAAGGAAAATCGTTTCGATTTAGCACCGATCGCGATGGGATTAAATAAAGACAACATCTTTGTTTCAAAAAAGGTAGCGACCGAGTTACTAAAAATATTGCCTTCAGATAGTCACTTTTTCGTAATTGGGAATATTAAAATCTGGAATGGCGCTATGACTGTTGATAGTGTCAAAAATTTCCTGACGTCCACTAAACGTACAAAAGATTTTCAGAAACAAGCCGCTGCGGTTTTGTTGCAGATTCCTGTAAAAGCCGGCGACAAGTTAGAAACTGAAAATGCCTTGATTATCGAGACTGGCGCTATTAATCAGGCCCAACTAGATGGAATCGGAAAAGTGTTTGAAACTAAGTTTGGCGAAGTGTTCACTCGTCCTGTCTGTGGGAAGTCTCTTGTTGTGAGCCGCTCTAAAGAGGTTCTTCAGAAGATTCAAAACGTGTGTGATCGCAAATCTCCTTCAATTCTAGATCGTAGTGAATTAAAAGCGTCGGAGTTATCGTCTCAAGAGAATTCAATGAGTTTCTTTGCAGATGTTGGTCGTTGGATGTCGTCAAAAATCGAGCAGGGTTATCTATCTAAAGCCAAGCAAGCGAAATTGCCGGCAACGATGCCAGAAGAGCTAACTAAAAGTCAGAAATTATTAGACCAGCTGCCGAAGTATTTAGTTAAAGGCTCAGCTAAAGATCAGAATTTAATTTTAAAATAGATGAAGGTTCATATGAATAAATTTCCGTTGCTGTTGTTGATGCTAGTTTCTTTGGTCGAAGTGGCCTTTGCGAAACCGTTCTATTTAACGATTCGTCGAGATTTTTCACCCAGTGAGAATCCGAAATTAGAAGTGAACTACTCGTTCGAGACTCCGATCTATATTAAAATATTAGAGCCAGAGGATAAAAAGCAGTTTATTGCGACTCAAATCGATTTGCGAAGAGCATGGAAAAAGCCAGGGTATGAATACAATCCCGCGCATTTCATGACATTGGGGTTTAATGAAGATCGAAGTAATTTTGATTGGATTCGAACGAATTTGAACTATGGCGTGAAAAAAGATCTAGTGGATAAACTAGGCGGTGCTACAGGTTCACCATATCTTTCGCCTGGTAAACTAGGACCTGAAAAACTAATTCAGATTCCAAAAGGATTTAAGCTGCGTACGGAAGTAGTATTAAATCCAGAGAAACAGGACGCGAAAAAAGATTTCGATATTCCTGGCTTTGAAGAATATTACAGCTACATGGATTCATCGCGATTAAATACTAAGGTCGTTGATTTGCCAAAATTGCCTTCTGGTTTCTATTTGATCCAAGTGATTCAAGGAAACAACGAAGGCCAAGTTGTTTTAGCAGTAAATGATGTTATCGGCTACATGCAGAGATCTGCGGATACGTTAGTTTATCGTGTTTTCAACCGGCAAGCGAAGCCAATTGCTGATGCGCAAGTGTCCGTTCGTAACTTGGCCGGCAACTGGGTCAATGATGTTAAAACCGATGCGAATGGTGAAGTGCGCATTGATAATGTAAAAGAAAATGATCTATTAACAGTCATTAATTCGCCTCAGGGTACGGCGATTATTGATTCTGAGTATTTCTCGACTCAAGTTTCTTTCCCCGATATGTACTTGTTTACAGACCGTCCATTGTATCGCGATGGCGATACGGTTTCGTTTAAAGGTATTTTAAGAAACTTAGCAAATGGTCGTAGTAATTTGAGCCCTGATAAAACGGGAGTCAAAATTGAAATCTATAATACTGCGGACAGCAAGGTATCGGCATCGACAACTGTCAAATTCACTGATTTTGGAACTTTCGATGGCAGCCTTAAAATTAATAGTCCTGATTCTCCGGGAGTCTATCGTGTTGTCGCTAAGCTAAGTAAAATCGATCATGCTAGCGAGATTCGCGTAAAAGAATATGTTAAGCCGATCTATTTCTTAAAATTAATGAATGATCAAGAAACTGCAAAGCAAGGCGACACTCTAAAATTCCGAGTCCAGGCGGAACGTTATGCGGGCGGGGCACCAAAGATTATTATGTCGTACGTGAATGTATACCGTAACCGGGTGGAATCATCGCAATGGATCGATGACGCTGGTATGGGCGAGACCGGATCTACTGTGACATACGGTGGTGACGGTAACAAAGGTGCGCGCAGTATGGCGCCGGAAACCATCGTTACCAATCAAGAGATCAAATTTGACGAGAAAGGCTTTGCCGATTTCGAAGTTAAGATCCCTAGTAATCTGCCAGGTCCAAAGAATTTGAATTATTCATATAAAGTGGAAGTTTATTCTCAAGATGCGGATGATAACGTCATTTATGGCAGTAAATCATTTTTCGATTTGGCCAGCGAAGTGTCGACTCAAGCACGGTTTAATAAAATCGTAGTAGAGACGGGCAAAGAAGCCATCTTAACGGTGATGTCTAAATCAGTGAGCGGCAAAGCGATGGCGGATATCGATGGGGAAGTGAAATACATCCTGGGCGATAAAACTATCCAAACCAAGAAAATCAAAACGAATGCAAAGGGTGTGGCAAAAGTAGATCTTCCAGAAGATGGAAATCTTGTTGGCGAGATGCGTGCGGAAGTTACGTTGTGGGATAAAAAACGAAACCCTGATAAGCAATTCGCAGACATCGTGTTAGTAGGAAAAACTCCGGGAGTCAGCGCCGTTAATAACGATGAAATCCGTTTGTTAACAAATCAAGCTGAAGTTGGACAAAATGAAACGATTAAAATATTCGTAGCAATGCCTGATAAATGGGGCGCGGCGGGATCGAATAACGGTCAGGTGTTTTTAACGTTAGCGGGAAATAAGATTTTTAAAACCCAGGTGATTCCCGTAAACGGCCGCTCGTTCTGGATTAACGAAAAAGTTTTAACTGAATATGGAAACCAAATTTATTTTGTAATCAGTTATGCGCATCCAGAGCGCGGCTGGATTGAAAAACGGGCACCGTTTAAGATCTTAGATCCTGATAAAAAACTAAAGGTTCAGTGGATCAGCAAAACTGATAATGTAATTCCTGGGGCTGAACAAAAAATTAAAATTAAAATTGCCAACTCGGCTGGTAAGCCAGTTAAAGCTGAAGTGGCTTTAGCAGTTGTGGATCAGGCAGTTTTAGATCTGCAACCAGAATTTAGACCGAAATTAGACGATTTCTTCTATCCGATGACTCGATTGAATTTGATGTCATTTTATTCTTCGCATTTCCAAGGTTACGGTTATGGGGAACAGATTGCTAAATTGTTTAAACCTAATCACGTATTGGCAGCAAATAAAAACCAATCCAAGCCAATGGATATTAAAGATACAGCTTTTTGGAAAGCAAATATCGTAACTAATGAAGCGGGCGAAGCGGAAGTTAAATTCAATATGCCCGGTAATCAAACAATTTGGCGAGTCACTGCGGTTGTGGTCGACAAAGAAGGCCGATTCGGCGAATCTACGACACAATTCAAATCGCAATTGCCGGTGTCATTGTTAGTTGGCTATCCATCGTTTTTAAGAAGCACGGATAAATCTAGAATTCGCGTTAACATAACAGGTAACGAGATCACTCAAGAAACTCCAGTGAAGTACTCGGCGCAATCTGAAAATAACGACATTTTCACATTCACGGGAAAAACCGATTTAAGTATTTCGTTGAAACCTAAACAGCAGGTGTCCGAGAATCTGAACATAACTGTGGGTGATGTAGGTAAAGGTTCGATAACTTCGTTCATTGGAACACTTGAATTCAACAAAGCCAAACTGGGTTTCAAAGATTCTATCCGCATTCTACCTAAAGCGACTTTGGTAAATGATTACTATTTCCCAGAAACAAGTTCATTTAAGTTAGCATTAGAAAAAGATGAAAAAGCACAAGGCTTGGAACTTAACGTATATAACGATTTCACCAGTATCCTGTTTAGTAATATGGAATGGATGGTTCAATATCCGTACGGGTGTGTTGAGCAAACTCTGAATACGACGCTGTCTAACAAAGTTATCAGCGATGTTCTGCAAACTTACAAAGGCAAAGGGGCAAAGTTAACCGACGCTCAGGAAAAAGTTTTGAAAGCGGCGACGGACAATGCGGGCATTGGCTTCAAACGCCTGGCACAGTTCCAAGCTAAGACCGGTGGTTTTGGTTGGTTTACAGATTCTGGCGAACCAGATTTGAACATGACGTTACTAGTGATGATGAATTTGGCTTTATCAGAACGCGTGACGTTTATCAGCTTGTACGATTTTAGAGTTACCTATGATTGGTTAACGACCAAGAATATTTTGCCAGGCAGTCCACAAGGGATCGTACTTTCATTCATAGAATCTGTGTTTGTTAGAAAGTATATCATCGAGCGAAAACCGAATGATTTAAAAGCGGTACTGAGAACTCAAAATGATTACGTCGCAAAAAATGGAACATTGTTTGAACGTGCCTTATATTTGATGACGCTAGCTAATCATTCGTTCACAAAAACTGAATTTACGAATGAAGTGAACGCCAATATTGAGGCAATTAAAAAATTGCTAGAGCAAATGAAGGACACTTCGAGCCCGATTCAGTACGGAAATTTTACGCCGCAAGCTCAGAATGGTTGGGCGGCGTATCCTGGTAGAGCTGTATCATCGATGGCGCTTGGGTATCGCGCCCTGGTTGTAGCAGCTGACTTTACGAATGAAGCTAGCCGACGTGCAAAATCAAAAGCTAATAGTTCGGAAGTAAAAGTTACCTACGTAACTGATTCGATTAATCGTTTAATTAAGAAAAATATTTTAGCGAACTATAATGGATTCTATTTTGGATCGACGTTTGATAATGGTGTGACGTTGACCTCACTAGTAGACATTATCAATAAAGATATGGAATCAACAGCATCTAAGAAAGAAATTATCAAGAATCTAGAAGTGACAGTTAATGATAAACCAGTGCCTCACACGGATGTTATCGTAAGCAATCATTTAACTGGCTACAACGTAGTATTCAAAAATGCGAAGTTGCTAGGGGATCAAGCTAAGGTGTCGATTAATTCGGTGATGGAAAATCAGATTCTGCGCGCGAAGGTTTCTAAGCTGTCTCCGAATGGCAGTTTAAAATCTAAAGCGGCGGGATGGAACATTGATCGCAAATACTTTAAAGTGAACGAGAAGGGTGAAAAAAACGAAATTCAGCCAAATCAGAAACTGCAAGTCGGCGATCTTGTGTATTGTGAAATCAAATTCAGTCGTATGACGGATAGAAACTTCTGGCAATCACGCTACTATGTTGTAACGAATGACGTCCCTGCCGGTTTTGAAACGATTCAGGAAGATCAAGTGTATCGCGGGTCACCGTATAACTTGCCGCTGATGTCGGCTACGAAAACACGCGAGATTTTAAACCACCAAACGCGTTGGTTCTTTGATTTCTCTAGAGGCTGGATGGATAACGGAACTCAAGTCGGTATAATGTACCGAGTCCAATTCCCGGGTGAGTTTAATTCGGGTATTGCAAAAATTGAAGATTTTTATGATGAAACCAAGGCTTCTTACACTCGCTCTAATATGTTTACTGTGGAATCTAAACAGTAACGCTGAACTCAAAGTCCGCTTTGCCAATGATGTGGCGGCGGACAAGGCGAGCTTAAAACCATCTTTAGAAAAGACTGCCAATGATTTCTGGTTCGCAGAGGAACAATATTGGAAAGTGGTCCCTGCCGATCACGAACTAGAAATCGATTTCTCGTTAGTGTCGACAGATCACGTAGCTCAAACTCGCCAAAACAGAATTAATTTTAATGTTTATACAGCCCCCAAAGATATGGGCGTGACGCTAAAACACGAGGTCGCTCATGTATTTTTCAATCGATACTGTCCTAATTTAAAAGATCCATTTGCTCAAGAGCTATTTGCGTACTGGCGCAGTGATGATTACTTGCGATTGTTGTATGGACAAAAGCAACTATTTGCTAAGTCCGATGCGTTTCGTGAGTTAAAACAGAATTCGTCCTTTAATACGAGCAAAGCCATTTCAGTGGCGCGATTAATCAACGAGTTAGTGAAAAAGAACCAAGAGACCGAGCTGAAAAACTGGTTCACAGATATTTTTAAGCAGTGCCAAGATTCTGCTTTTCTAAAAAAGCAATCGACATTGGCCGGCGAATTTATTAATCGACTGCAAGGAAATCAAGTCAATCAAAGTAATACTAATGATTTTGGTTTTTTAGTGTTTGATAGTTTGGCGAATGAAACGATGTATAGCGAAGGCAACTGGCAGAAAAAACAAACGGTCGGATCTACCTTAAAACCACTCACGGTTTCCTTTTTTAAAGATATAAAAACGGAAAAATCCCCGAAGAAAACAGTGGAATGGGAATGCGGCAAGGCAGTTCGATCCAAATGGGATTACAAAAAAGCTTTAAATTACTCATGCAATGGATTCTTCTTAGACACAAAAGTTAAGCCCCAGGAAATGAGCTCCTACACGCACACATTAAACGCCTTAACAAACTCATCTTACCAGTCCGAATGGCTGAACATGGCTGATACTATAGGATTGTGGCCCACCATCAAACTTGATCTGTTAGATCTAGCCAAAGTGTACGATTACATTTTAGAGACAAATCCGAGCACGATCGCAACGTTGAAACAAACTCCAGTGGCGGGCACATTGTCAGAATCCAAAGACGCCGCCTGGTTTATTCAGCATGGAATTTCTCTTAAGTCAGGCACAACGACGCAATTGGATTTATCAATAGAGAAAGGTTTTCTGGTCGCGGTATTTAATGTTGAGTCGGCACCAAAGATCGCAGTGTTGTATCGAGCCGGCAATCGGCCTATTGATTTATTGCCTGAACTAAAATCGAAAATTGAAAAATATGTTACCTATGTAGATTCCCCTGCGCAGGTTCAAGTGCTGTCGAGTTTTCAATTAAATTCAGTTGATGTCAGCTGCCCGACTATACTGCTAAAAAATGGCGCCGCTACGTCCGTTTCAGGAAAACTAGATTTACAAAAAATAAAAGTATCCAAGATCCGCTTAGCCTGTGCAGGTGAGCCGTTTGAGGTTTTCGCAAAAGATCAAGTTTCAAGAAAACTTTACGGAGATCTGACGTTTCGAAATGAAGCAGCTATCGCGGTGTTAAATCAGGCCCGCAGTGAAAAAAACGCGCGAGCCCGCCGCGGTTCAGAAATTGTTCTGCATACCAGCGAATGGCACTACTTAAGAAGTGTAACTTTTTCTGAAAGCGGCAACTATCGCCAAGAATTAAAGAAAGCCATGTTGCTGGTTTTTAAAAATAATCTATCGTTTTGGAAGTCAAAGAATACTCCAATTTGCGATACAACTATCTGCCAAGTATTTAATTTAAACTACGAACAAATTAAACCAGATCAGAAAAAACAGGTAGACGATTTGATTCTTGAAATAGGTACCTCACACCTAGGTGCCAAAAAATGGTTAGAATTCTCGTTGGGTGGCACGGATGAGTGGACTCAAGCCGTGACTTATCAAAACGTGGCGGAGTACTTAAAAACCGCTGTAACCGCTGAGCTGAGCGGAACCAAAACTGGCGATGAATTTATATTTGAAATAGCGGGACAGAAAATCACAACATCATGTGAAAAACTTAGAACGTACTTCAAGCTTAGATCATGTCCGGACGCAATAACATCCGTAGATGCATCCAATGCGCAGTTTGCAGGTAAAGGTGAGGGCCATGAGCGCGGAATGGATTTAACAGCAGCGAATCAGCTGGCTATTCAAGGATTCAATTTCGATCAGATCATCGAAACATTCTATAAATTAAAGATTCTGAAATAATTATTTGATGTAAGAAATAACGTCGTCTTTATCAAAACGAACTTTTTTTATGTGCTGATATTTATCGTCCGCATGACGATAGCCACACGCAACGCCGGCAACGGTGCCATAGCCAGTGTTTTCTAAGCCAAGGACTTTGTCGTAACCTTTAGGATCAAGGCCTTCCAGAGGGCAGGTGTCGATTTCAAGTACGGCCGCAGTTTCCATTATGAAACCCATCGCGATGTAAGATTGGCGTTGAGCCCAATGGTAAATGGTTTCACCACGTGGACCGTTTATTAAATCACCGACCATCACACGTTTATAGCCATCCAGAAGTTTTGGATCCATGCCACGTACTGCCGCTGTTTTATTCACATGTTTTTGAATCAGGTCTTCGTCTAATTTTATTTTTGAAGTGATAACGACGTAGTGGGAACAATCTTCGATTTGAGACTGACCCCATGATAATGACGTCAGTTGTTTTAGGATATCGCGATTTTGAACCACGATAAATTTCCAAGGTTGCAATCCGTACGATGACGGCGACAAACGCAGCGATTCTTCTAAAATTTCCCAATCCTTGGCGCTGATCTTTTTTGAAGAATCAAACTTTTTAACAGCGTAGCGCCAAGAGAGTTGTTTTAGAACGTAATCGTGGTTCAAGCAAAACTCCTATTATTTAGTTTCGAAACTTGAAACTTCGAAAGGACCTTTGATGTACATTGGATCGTTTGAGTTTTTAACAGCAGCGACTCTCCAGTAGTATTTGTGGCCGGCTTCAAGACCGCTTAGATCATAGCTGGGACGTTTCACAAAGTTTTCGTTCACTTTTAACCATTTGAAATTTGGATCAGTAGCTACTTGCAGGTGATAGTTTTCAGCTGTATCAACCGCGTTCCATTTCAAAGTTACTGTTGTGCCTGGAATTTGAGCCATAAATGCCGGCTCGATCAATTCTGTTTTAGCTGGAGGCGTTGATTTAGTTTTGTTCATCTTAGGTTGAGGAAACAATTTATTTGGATCATTTTTTGGTCCGTGAGCGGCGGCTGCGGCTTCGTGAGCTGACTTAGTTGTGTGAGCCTCTTCGTTAGCAAAGCTAGTTGAGAATGAAAATAGTGAAGCGGCAACGATGGCGATGGCGTAATTGAATTTCATGTTAAATCCCCCGAAAAATAGTAATAATTTCTTATCCCATAAGGAATTTGAAAAATCCAATGGTTTATGGTAGATAAAATGTGGTTTTGTGGATGATTGCTCTGTCGAAAGGCAGGGAGGAAAGTCCGGACTTCATTGAGCAGTGCAAAGGGTAACGCCCTTCCGTCGTAAGGCGAGGAACAGTGGA